>NZ_JBHVQB010000003.1:433330-626651 GCF_042887015.1 Paenibacillus sp. NPDC057967 | reverse complement strand
GCAGCGTCCTCGCGAGCCCGCGCCCGCGCTCTAAGCCGAGAAACTCGGCTAGCAGCGTCCTCGCGAGCCCGCGCCCGCTCTCTAAGCCGAGAAACTCGGCCTTGCAGCGTCCTCGCGAGCCCGCGCCCGCGCTCTAAGCCGAGAAACTCGGCTAGCAGCGTACTCGCGAGCCCGCGCCCGCTCTCTAAGCCGAGAAACTCGGCTTGCAGCGTACTCGCGCGCCCGCGCCCGCTCTCTAAGCCGAGAAACTCGGCTTGCAGCGTCCTCGCGAGCCCGCGCCCGCTCTCTAAGCCGAGAAACTCGGCTTGCAGTCGCTCCGCGCGCCCGCGCCCGCTCTCTAAGCCGAGAAACTCGGCTTGCAGCGTACTCGCGAGCCCGCGCCCGCGCTCTAAGCCAAGAAACTCGGCCTTGCAGCGTACTCGCGAGCCCGCGCCCGCGCTCTAAGCCGAGGAACTCGACTAGCAGCGTATCTGCGAGCATCATTCGCTCATACTTTTGAATGACAAAAGAAGTCTCCTTGAAATGGTTGCTCGACCCTTCCATTTTACAAAGGGCGGGCTTCTTTTTTTGAATGGAGAAGCGGTAGCGTTCGCCTTTGCCAATGTATCGGATTGGAAGAATGTTTCTTGTGCAGTTGGTATGAACAGCCATGCGCAGGTGTTAATAAGCTCCATCCTGTAGTCATGTAAGTTTTGGGGAGCGCTCAGTTTTGTATCCTTGTTTACATTCCGTTTAAACAGGGAAGGTACAGTAAGGATATAGAACAGATACAGATAGGAAGTGGAGAGATGGAACAAGGGAAAAAGAAAGGTGCGGTCAAGCGGTTTGCGCGGCTCATTATGGAGACGAATCCTCCTAAGCTGCTGCTGGGGCTGGCTGTGCTGTTAAGTGTGGTCACGACGCTGGTCGGGCTTACGATTCCGTTATTTACAAAAGAACTGGTGAACGGCTTTTCATTCGGATCACTTGGTTCCGGGCAGATTATCGGTATTGCAGCGGCATTCATCGCGCAGGTTGTAGCGGGAGGGCTGTCGGTCTATTGGCTCCATTACAGCGGCAACAAGATCGTATCCTCCATTCGAGAACGGCTATGGAGCAAGCTGCTGCGCCTGCCGGTGCCGTATTACGACAACAAGTCGTCGGGGGAGACGATTAGCAGGCTCACGAATGATACGGCTATTCTGAAAAGCTTGATTACCGAGCATATTACAGGCTTCTTCACCGGCATCTTGTCTGTAATCGGGGCGCTGGCCATTTTGTTCTACATGAACTGGCAAATGACGCTCGTGATGCTGGTCGTCTTCCCGGTAGCAGCGCTTATTATGGTTCCGATTGGATCTCGCATGTACAAGATTTCCAAGGAAACGCAGGAGGAAAACGCGAAGTTTACATCAGTTATCAACCGGGTCATCTCGGAGATCAGGCTGGTGAAGGCATCCGGCTCAGAGCCGATGGAGTATGAGCAAGGCCGTAAAGGCATTATGAATCTATTCCGCTTCGGTCTAAAGGAAGCCAAGATGCAGGCATTGATTGCGCCAGTCATTTCCTTTATTATATTGCTGCTGCTGGTTGGCTTGATCGGCTTCGGCGGGGTGCAGGTATCGTCGGGGGCGATGACAGCCGGCGAGCTGGTCGCCTTCATCATGTATTTGTTCCAGATCATGCTGCCGATTACGCAAATTTCACAGTTTTTCACGCAGTTTCAGAAGGCGATGGGCGCAACCGACAGCATTATCGCCATTATGGGCGCGGAGGAAGAGAATCAGAATAGCGGCAGCGATACTGAGCATATTCGCAAGACCGTAACACTGGATCGGGTCTCATTCGCCTATAAGCCGGAGGAGCCGATTCTGCAAGATGTTAGCATGAAGATTGAAGCGGGCAAGGTTACGGCGATCGTAGGACCTAGCGGCAGCGGCAAGACGACGATGTTCTCCCTGCTGGAGCGTTTCTACTCGCCCACCTCAGGAAGCATCCGCATCGGCAGTCAAGACCTGTCGGACGTGAAGCTGCGTTCCTGGCGGTCCAAGATCGGCTACGTCTCTCAAGAAAGTCCGATTATTGCCGGGTCGATTCGCGATAATTTGAGCTACGGGCTGGACCGGGCGGTCAGCGACGAAGAGATGGAGAATGCCGCCCGCATGGCGTATGCCGACGGATTCATCCGCGAGCTGTCGGACGGTTATGATACGGAGGTGGGCGAGCGTGGCATCAAGCTGTCTGGAGGACAGCGCCAACGTATTGCCATCGCAAGAGCGCTGCTTCGCGACCCGGAGCTGCTTATGCTGGATGAAGCGACCTCCAATCTGGACAGCAAGTCGGAGGAGGTCGTGCAGGACGCGCTCAAAAACTTGATGGCCGGCCGTACGACGCTCGTCATCGCACATCGCTTATCTACGGTGGTGGATGCGGATACGATCGTATTTTTGGAAAAGGGACGGATTACCGGCAAAGGAACGCATGAGCAATTGTACCGCTCGCATACCTTGTACCGGGAATTTGCGGATGGACAATTGAAGATGAATAAAACAGCCTGACAAAGCGAGGAGGGATAGCATATGGGTTATGTGCTTATTGTAGACGATGATCCCCATATCCGGGAGCTTGTGAGCGTCATATTGGCGAAGGAAGGCTATCAAGTGCAGCATGCGTCCGATGGCATGAAAGCCATGGACATCATGGATGCGTCACCGGCAGATATGGTTATCTTGGATATTATGATGCCGAATATGGATGGCTGGGAGCTGTGCCGCAATCTGCGCGAGCACTATGATATCCCTATTTTGATGATCACGGCCAAAGGCGAATTGCGGGATAAAGTGAAGGGTTTCCACATCGGGACAGACGATTATATTGTCAAGCCGTTTGATCCGCAGGAGCTGGTCGTCCGCGTACGGGCACTCATGAAGCGGTACCGCATCGCAATCTCCCAGCAAGTGTCGGCAGGCGAGCTGACGATGGATCGGACTACGTACCAAATGAGCGTGAATGGCGAGGCCGTGACGCTGCCGCCGAAGGAATTTGAGCTGCTCTTCGTGTTGATAGGCAACAAGGGGCGTACGCTGTCACGGGGCTCGCTAATTGAGTCGATTTGGGGATACGACTTCGACGGCAACGAGCGAACGCTCGATGTCCATGTGAACCGGCTGCGCGAGCGGTTTGCGGGCTGGGGCGTCACAGCCAGGATCACGACAGTTCGGGGACTCGGCTACCGGATGGAGGCTGCGGAATGAACCGGAAAATCTCCAAAACCGAGATGGCGGTGAAAGGCTCAGGCGCACTCGCGCTGCTGTTTCTGCTATGCTGCGTCGCGTTTACGGCGGCGTATTTCCTCACCAGATGGTTTTATGAGACGCATCCGGTTTCCTGGAACGACTTTATCGTCCAGCTGGTGAATTGGGGGCTTGGCCTGTTCATTCTGATCTTATTGGGATTTGTAGTCAGCATCGTGACACGCCCGAAGCAGGTTGTCGTCTGGAATGAGATGATGGCCGCTCTTCGCCGCATCGCCAAAGGCGACTTCAATGTCGTCATTGATCAGGAAGGGAAGTATCGCGGCCAAATCGGCGAATTTGTCGATTCCATCAATGAGATGACGCAGGAGCTGCGGCAGGTGGAGAGGCTGCGCCAGCAGTTCATCTCGGATGTGTCGCATGAAATTCAGTCGCCGCTCACCTCGATTCGCGGATTTGCCAATACGCTGCAGCGCGAGGATCTCTCCCGCGAGGAGCAAAGGCGCTACCTCTCTATCATCGAAAAGGAGACGGTCCGGCTATCCCGGCTGAGCGATAATTTAATGAAGCTGACGTCACTGGAATCCGATCACGTGGAGTGGGAGAAGCAGCGTTACCGGCTGGATACTCAGCTTGAGCATGTTGTCCTCTCTTGCGAGCCGCAATGGCTGGACAAGGAGCTGGATATTGAGCTGGATACAGAGCCCTGCCCTATTCGCGCCAATGAGGAGCTTCTTAGTCAAATATGGCTGAATCTGCTGCATAACGCGATCAAGTTCACGCCTCATGGCGGCAGCATCCGAATCTCGCTGAAGAAGGTGGAGGATGCGGCGCGAGTAGAGGTGTTCGACACGGGCATCGGTATCTCGCAAGAGGATCAGCAGCGGATCTTCGAGCGCTTCTACAAGGGCGACAAGCAGCGGACCAGAACCGCGGAGGGCAACGGTCTGGGCCTATCGATCGTCCATAAGATTACGGAGCTTCACGGAGGCACAGTCAAAGTCAAGAGCTCACCGGGCGAAGGAACCGTATTCGAGGTTGTATTGCCCCTCCATGAATCGCTATGATGAGAGAGAAGACTGCCAGGCGAATAGGCTCGCTGTGGCAGTTTTTGCTTTTTGTTCATTTGAAAATTGTACGGTTTCTGATAAACTACTTATTATAGGTAAAACAAAACAGGAGGAATTGAGAATGTCTGGAGCAATGATGTTACTGCACGTTCTGGGCGCTGTAGGTATGGGATTCTATATCGTGCTGCCTATTATGCTGGGAGGAGCTTCGAAGCTTGCGGGAACGGGACAAGGCGGCCTTGCCTCCGGCTTGCTTTCGGCGAACCGTATCGCCCAATATTTTCTGGTGCTGCAATTATTGACGGGCGGCTACTTAATGTCGCAAGGCGACTATGCCGTTATCTGGATGATAATTGTTACCGTTTTATTTTTGGCTATTGCCGCAATCGGCGGGATTATCTCCAAGCCGCTTAAGCTGGTTGTAAGCCAGATTCAAGCCGGGCAAAGCGCTTCTGCACCAATTAACAAAGCAAAAGTGATGAGCCTTATTATCCTGGTGCTGTACGTTGCCATGATCTATTTCATGGTGGAGCCTATTTACAAACCACTCTAGGGAAAATGATAAAGAACGGGTTATTAGGGGGATATGGTTGTGCGTGAAAGTTCACCTCAGATCGTAACGTTCGGAGAGTCGATGGCGCTATTTATGCCGGAAGAGCATAAATCGCTCGAGCGCGCAGCGACGCTTGAGCAGAGCTTCGGCGGCGCGGAAAGCAATGTTGCAATCGGCCTTGCCAGACTCGGTACTTCCGTGGGCTGGTTCGGAGCGCTCGGCGACGATCCGTTCGGAAAGCTGATCATGAAGACATTGCGCGGAGAAGGTGTTGACATCTCCCGTGTGAGATTTAACGGAGAAGCGCCGACAGGCATGATGTTCCGCGAGCATGTTGCGGGCAGACTAGCCGTCCATTATTTCCGCAAAGGGTCGGCAGCAAGCAGAATGACGCCAGAGGATTTGGACGAGGATTATATTCGCAGCGCCAAGCTGCTGCATGTGACCGGCATTACTTGCGCCTTGGGAGAGGATTGCCGCAGAACGGTTCGCCGGGCGGTCGATATTGCCAAGGAAGCGGGCGTTCTGGTCAGCTTCGATCCTAACTTGCGTCTCAAGCTGTGGTCGATCGAAGAAGCGCGCAAGACGCTGCTGCCGCTTGCTGCGGACGCCGATTACTTCTTGCCGGGCTGGGACGAGCTGAAGCTGCTGTATGATACAGATGATTATGCAGAAATAAAGGAACATTTGAATGCCCTGAAGGGCGTTAGCGTTATTAAAGGCATGGGAGATGCGACCGTTGTGCTCGACAAGGGCGTCGAGACCGCTATCCCGTTCTATCCGGCGGAGCAGGTTGTCGATACGGTAGGAGCCGGCGACGGCTTCTGCGCAGGCTTCCTCGCAGGCATTATGAAGGGGCTGACGCCCATCGAGGCGGTTCGCCTTGCCAGCATTAACGGTTCACTGGTTGTCCAGATGCGCGGAGATTGGGAAGCGCTGCCGGAATGGGAAGTCGTAGAGCAACGCATGTCGGCTAAGGCATGGGTGGAGCGCTAATGGTGATCGAAGGGAACGGTTCGAAGGGACAGCGCCGCCGAGAGGCGATTCTGCAGCTGCTTAAGCAGCAGGGCCGCATCACGATCGTCGAGATGGTCGAGCGCTTCGGCTGCTCGGAAGCGACAGCCAGACGGGACCTGGAGCAGATGGAAGGCGTCTATCCCGTTATCCGTACAATTGGCGGCGCCATGTACGATGGGATGGGCACCATGAGAGAGCTTCATTTCGCCGAGAAGGAAGGCTTGTCGATTCTGGAGAAGGAGAAGATCGCCCAGACGGCTGCCAAGCATATTGTCGAAGGCGATGTTATCGGCCTCTCCGGCGGTACAACCAACTTCTTGCTTGCGAAGCTGCTCAAGGCCCGTAAAGGAATTACCGTCGTCACCAATGCGGTCAACATCGCTATGGAGCTGGCTGGCAGTCCGATCCAGGTTGTTGTGACCGGCGGCATTATGCGGCATAATAGCTTCGAGCTGTGCGGGCCGCTTGGCGAAGGGATGATTGCCCAGTTGCATATCGGCAAGATGTTCATCGGTATTGACGGCATCTCCGCAGTGGGCGGCATCTCCAGCTACTCCGAGCAAGAGGCGCAAAGTGCCAAAGCGCTGATCAAGCGTTCGCAGGAAACATATGCGGTATTCGACCATACGAAGGCGAATCGGACGTCGCTGTTCTCCGTAGCCGCAATCTCGGAGCTGAAGGCGGTTATTACCGATTCTCCGCTGACCGGTGAGTTGGCTGAGGAATTGAAGCGCCATCATGTATCCATTCACCTTACGGATTAACCATAAAGAGCTGTCCCGCAAGTCTGACATGACGAAGGGACAGCTCTTTTTCGATTAAAAGGTTACATCTTGGCTGGATATACAGACCTCCAGAAGCAGGCAATCAAGTAAGAACCAGAAAAGGCGGTGCCTGGGATAATTCCCCTGGCACCGCCTTTTCTTTATTTCGTCATATTGGCATCTATAATTCAAGCTTATTCGGATTTATGAAATACGGTACGGCCTTGCACCCAAGTGCATTCCACGTTGAATTCAGCGTCTGCCAGCACGAGATCGGCTTGCTTGCCTTCAGCGATGGAGCCGGTGCGGTCGAAGATGCCAAGCTCGCGCGCAGGGTTGCCGCTAGCCAGTTGGCTCACTTCAAGAATGCCTAGCTTCGAATGGTTCAGCATGTAGCGGAATGCGCGAATCATCGTCAAGCTGCTGCCAGCCAGCGCATTGCCTTCGCGCAGACGCGCGGTTCCGTTCTTCACCACAACGGCCAGTCCGCCCAGCTCGTACGTGCCGTCAGGCATGCCTGCAGCTTCGATTGCGTCCGTCACGATAATGACTCGGTCGAGCGGCTTGGCAGCCAGCATAAGCGCGATAGCGGCGGGATGCACATGCTCACCGTCGGCGATAATCTCCGTGTAGATGCGATCATCGGTCAATACGGCGCCTAGCGTGCCAGGCTCGCGGTGATGCAGGCCTCGCATAGCGTTGTACGTATGAACGGCATGCGTCAGTCCGGCGTCGGCTGCAGCTTTGACCTCGTCATAGACGGCATCCGTATGGCCTGCTGCCGCAATGATGCCATTCTCCGACATCCAAGCGATCGCTTCCTTGGAGTTGTTCTTCTCCGGAGCCAGCGTCAGCAGCTTCACCATGCCAGGATGCTTCTCATTCCATTCCTTCAGCCATTCCAGCTGAGGGTCTTGAATGTAAGCCGGATTTTGGGCGCCAGGCCACTTCTCGCTAATAAATGGACCTTCCAGATGCACACCCAGCAGCGGAGCATATTGATTGCCTGATTGCTGGTACTCCGCAACGGCGTCCAGTACAGCATCAATCGCTTCCTTCGAAGCCGTCATCGTGGTAGCCAGCATGCCGGTTGTTCCTTGCGATGCATGGAACTTCGTAATCCGGTCAAAGCTTTCGCTATTGGCATACATGAAGTCGCCTCCGAAGCCGCCGTGCACGTGAACGTCGATAAAGCCTGGCAGCAGCCAGCCTCCTTTGCCATCCACTGATTCTGCATCAGCAGGCAGCTCCGCGGAGGACTCCTCCGGCACGATCGCGGCAACACGACCGTTTGATACTTGCACGCTACCCTTTACAACCCGATCCTCCAGCACGATATGAACGTTATGAATGTTCCAAGTCAGGGAGCTCATTGTCATTTATCCCAGCATCCTTCCCGCTTCACGATCAAGCAGAACCGTTACTCGCGGATGTGTCTGCAGCAAGGAAGCAGGCACCTTAGTCGTAATTGGACCGGTCAGCGCTTCTTTCACAATATGCGCTTTGTCGGAGCCGCGAACGACCAGCAAGATGGTGTTCGCCTTCAATATGGAGCCGATGCCCATCGTGTACGCTTCCTTCGGCACTTCGTCGATGGATGCGAAGAAGCGGGCGTTGGCTTCGAGAGTCTCTTCTTTCAGCTTCACAACATGCGTGCCTGCGGACAGATGCTCATCAGGCTCGTTGAATGCGATATGTCCATTATGGCCAAGGCCGAGCAACTGAATATCGGCAGGGCATGCGTTAATCATCGCTTCATAGCGGACGCATTCATCTTGCGGATTTTCAGCCATACCGTCTGGCAGGTGCGTCTGGATTGCCGGAATGTCGACATGCGAGAAGAGGTTCTTATTCATATAGTAGGCGTAGCTTTGATCGTTATCCGGCGTTAGCCCCACATATTCGTCGAGATTATACGTTGTAACGCCGCTGAAGCTCACTTTTTTGTTAGTGTAGTCTTCTACCATTTTGGCATAAATGCCGACAGGTGTCGATCCTGTCGCAAGACCCAGCACCGCATTCGGTTTTTCGTTAATCAGTTTGCGGAAGATCTCCGCTGCGTACAGATCAAGCTCTTCGGATGTTTCAAAAATACGGATGTCCATGATAATGCCTCCTGATTGTTTGAATTAAACAACGAGCGAAAAAGCGGCCGTTGTATACCGTTTGTCGTATGTCTTAAGTGTATATGAAAGAGCAGCAATACACAATAATTTTGATCGACAAATTCAAATATTTGATTGGAATAATCATAGGATAATGAAGGTTTAATTGGTTTATTTAGGAAATCGTATATAAACTAAGTTCTATGTCCATGTGCGACGGCCCCCGTTTCCTGATGGATCGTCCTATTCCGTCACTGGGGAGTCCCGCGGAAGCGCAAACCTCAAAAATATGCTATGCTAATCGGTAAAGCAATCTTGCAGAGCCCGCCCATAACAGAGGTAAACGGGAGGTGAGGCCATGCAACCAGGAGGTCAATCTTTGAAGTCAACTAGCGAGGGCCATATCGAAAAGCGCAAAGGCGAGCATATTCGAATCTGTCTGCAGGAGGAAGTAGCCGGTGTCGGCATCCAAACAGGGTTTGACGACTATCGCTTCAAGCATAATGCGCTCCCTGAGCTGTCGTTCGAGCGTATTCGTCTGGATACGGAATGGTTCGGACAGCCGCTGCGGGCACCGCTGCTTGTCAGCTCAATGACGGGCGGCACCAATGAGGCGGGTGCCATTAATAAGCGGCTCGCGATGGCTGCCGAAGAGCGAGGCTGGGCAATCGGGCTCGGCTCCATGCGCGCGGCACTGGAGAAAGAGGAGCTTGCCTCTACCTTCAAGATTCGTGCCTTTGCGCCGCGTATTCCGATCATCGCTAACATTGGGGCTGTCCAGCTGAATTATGGGATGGGACCGGAGGCATGTCAGCGCGCGGTCGATCTGGCCGAGGCGAATGCGCTTGTCCTTCATCTTAATGCCTTGCAGGAAGTATTCCAACCGGAAGGCGATACGGATTTCAGCGGACTGCTTGGCCGAATTGAAGAAGTGTGCCGCAACGTAGCGGTTCCCGTTGGCGTGAAGGAAGTGGGCTGGGGAATTGACGGCCGGACAGCTGCCCGATTGAGCGAAGCAGGCGTCGCTTTTATCGATGCGGCGGGAGCAGGCGGAACATCATGGAGCCAGGTTGAGAAGTTCCGTGTCAGCGATCCGGTACGCCGCCAGGCCGCCGAAGCGTTCGCCGGATGGGGTATCCCAACCGCTGAGAGTGTAGCGGAAGTACGGGCTGCGCTCCCTTCGATGCCCATCGTTGCAAGCGGCGGGCTGCATAACGGGGTGGATGCCGCCAAAGCGATTGCGCTTGGTGCGAATATGGCGGGCTTCGGACGTTCGCTGCTCCCACAAGCAGCAGGAGAGAATAGCGCGTTGTCGATCGAGGGGCTGATTGAACAGTTCGAACGGATCGAATTTGAGCTAAGAGCGGCTATGTTCGGCATCGGTGCGGCCACTATTTCGGAGCTTGGCGGCACAGACAGGCTGGTCAGAATCTCTTCAACATAGCAACAATATGAACGGCAAGCCTGCTCATAAGGCTTGCCGTTATCTGATTAATCCGGTACCTTCGATTTTGACCATCGCTTCTACGTTGAACTTGGCATCCGGGTAGAGCTGGGTCCAATTTTGCCAGGAATTCGCGCTGGAATGGGTCGCACGGTACCGAAGACCGAATCCGAAGGGGTCAATGCCATGGCGCTGGATCTTCTTCAGCAGGGTAATGGCTGCCTTCTCATACTCGGAAGCCAAGGCATCCTCCACCGGCTGCCAAGGCTTGTCGAACAGGCCGCTAGGCGCTTCCTCAAATACAACATCCATTTTAATTTTCACGGCTATGAGCAGAGGATCGGTTTTTTCATTAATTCGGAAGCTGGAGTTCAATTGATTGATCGCAATAACCATGGGTGTGCCTTTGAACATGCCATGCATGGATGCTTTCGTAAAGTGGTCTGACATTTGATTAAACAACTGGGTCTCGGTAGGAGATAAAATCAATTTGATCTTACTCTTGTCGAATAGAGCGACTTGATTAATGACGTAGCTTTCCTTGCCGTCATTCGTAATGATCGCGAGCACCGGATCCATGCCCTTCTCCGTCACTCTCCGTGATAGCCCCGATAACGTCTCGGCATAATTGTACGATGACTCCGTGCCATCAGCCCCGAAGGACAGCAGCAGCGAGTTGCCTGGATAACGTTCGGATGCCGGCTGTACGTGCAGCACGTTCTCTGCCGTAGGCCTTCCCACGGCAAGTGTAGCCACGCTTTGAATGTCCCGTCTGCGCAGCATCCAATCGATGGAATGGTTAATGTCCCGCTTGGCCAGCTCCTCGCCGATAATCATCATCTTGCAATGACCAAAGTCCAGCTCCTTGTCTACATAGGCCTTAAGCATCCGCACCCCTTCGGCAATGGTTGGCGCGTCAATCGTCTCATATTGGATTTTGGATGCGCCGGGCTCAATCTTTGGTGACGGAATGGCGAGCTGAAGAGTAATCCGATACGGCTTGCTTTCGTTGCCGGACCAGTCTATGCCAGTGCCGACCACAAAAAATCGCTTATCGATATCCTTGAAGCCGCAACCGCTAAGTGTAAGCAATGCCAGGAATAGAGAGAGTACAGCCACATTGCGTTTCATTCCGGTCTCAGTCTCCTTCTGCTCAGGATGAACACCCAGAGTACGCTTACCACCTCTGTGAACATTCGAAGCACCAGCCAATAGGAGGTGATGAGATAGTTGATTTTCTCATTCGTGAAGATGAGATACAGCACGGTTGCCGTTGCGAACACTCCAAGAATGATATAGTTGGATTTCGGTGCTTTGGGACTATCGATCTCCGGCTTGCTGCCTTTGAAGCAGCTCTTGATATATTCCATGCCGAGATGCCAGCCGGACATCGTATAGACGAGCGTCAAGTTGAGAAACACGATCAGGAACAGGAACATGACGCGCTCAATAAACCCATACTGCATGCTTAGCGAGTCAGAGGTTACCGCCCAGAGGTAAATATACCGGTCCACCCCTTCTGTCCCGTGAAAGCCTATCGGAACAAAAAACGTGATGAGCAATATGACAAATCCCAGAATGGGATAGATATAGAGATGCTTGAAGCGGAAATTGGGCGGGAACAGCCTGTTGAACAGCGCCAAGTGGATATAGCCTGTAAAAATGAGCGTCGCCGCAGCTATGGTAATAATGGTTGGCATCTCCATGACATGATTGGCGACCACCCGGATCGCATCGAAATTAAGCTGAGGGCTCCGCACCATCTTGAACAAAATAAACAGAATGATCGGAGCGTTCACGATGATTCCGATTTCAATGATGAAGGCTATCGTCAAGGTGGAGCGGGACGCGGCGTAAGCGGCAGCGATGACCATCATGATCAGAATAACTGTTGTGTTGGCGTCCGGGTTGAAAAAACGGTTAATAAGCACGGCATAGGCGACCACGACAATCGTAGAGGAGAACCACCACATGACGGCGAAAAAAATGGACGTAAGCGATACCAGCCATCTGGGACAATGAAGCTTCATAATTTCCGGAAAGCCGAGTCCGGGGTAGCGGGTCATTGCGTTCGTGAACATATAGATGAGTATAGCCCCGATGACAGGCGCAACGAGCAGAGAAGATACACCGCCTGAATAACGGTTTTTTACCAAAATATGCGGCACGAACAGCATCAGATTCATGAGGCTGACCAGCATGAAATTATAGAAGAAATATCGGTTCATTTGGTTCTCACCTGCCCAACGTCTCCCTCTGCCGGATTAATCTTGCCGTGCAGTCGGAAGTAAGGTTTGCCGAAGCTTCTAAGATTGCATAGATAACATACGTAGAGAAACAGCCCTATCGCCACGCCGGAGATGCCGAAAAAGATAGAGGCGGCGATTAAGGGATACTTCAGAAATCGCACGGAGAACGATAACGAGTTGATCGGAATCACGAAGTTGGAAATCGCCACTACCGACGTTACAATAATCATAATGCTGCTGACCAGGCCCGCTTGTTGAGCAGCTTGCCCCAGGATCAGACCGCCGACCGTTGTCGCCGTTGACCCGATATATCGGGGCAGTCGGATACTCGCCTCGATCAGCGTCTCAATCATGAACAACATAATAAACACCTCAATATAGGACGGATAAGGCACGGCAGAGCGGCTTGCCGCAATCGAGAAGGCAAGCTGTACCCGGAACAGCTCTGGATTGTACGAAACAATGGCGATATAGAGCGCCGGAAGCGTAATCGTCAAGACGATCGACATGTATCGGATCAGGATAAGAGCCCTTGTCATCCAATAAGCCTCATAATTATCTTCGATGGCATGCATGAAGTCG
The DNA here is from genome assembly GCF_042887015.1 of Paenibacillus sp. NPDC057967. Taxonomy (NCBI): domain Bacteria; kingdom Bacillati; phylum Bacillota; class Bacilli; order Caryophanales; family Paenibacillaceae; genus Paenibacillus; species Paenibacillus sp. NPDC057967. The sequence goes on along the minus strand of NZ_JBHVQB010000003.1, from coordinate 613,634 downwards.
AAGAAGGACACGGGCATGATCAGGGCGAACATGCTGCCTTTAATAAGTACGATCACTTTGCCCTTGCTCAGCGCTTTTGCGATACGATCGGGGCGCTCGGTGATGAGGACGGTCGGGAAGAGATGCCGGCGCTTGCCAATTAACAGCTTCTCCAGTTCTCCGGCGGCATGCACCATATCTACGCTGATGCTGCTCAGCTTCGAGCGGACATTGTCCAGTACGGATGGATCGACATGCCGCTGATCGAATACAACAAGCAGAGGTGTCTTTGAGATATAGCCTACGGAATATTCCTCGATGCCAAGCTCGGGTACCGGATACATCGTCCGAATCAGATTTAGAGATTTGTTCAAGTCCTCGCTCAGGGCAATCTGCGGACCTTGGATGGCGCTCTCGACTTGTGTCTGCGGGCTTTCATTGCAGATGACGTCCCCTGTAAAGAAAGAATAGATTTCCCCGGTTTCGTTATCTTGAATCAATACATTGCCGCGCAGCAAGAGGTCCTGCCATCTGGCTGGGTCTTCGACCTTAAGGTACTCCGGTATGGTCTGAAGCTGTTTGCGGTAAGGGATTTCTTCCTTCGTAAAGGGAACGGTTATAAAATCGCTGACCATCTTCTCGTCGCATAGCGGAGCGATATACGCAATGTCGATATTCATGGCATTGTTGGTTAGCGTATAGGTTTTCAGATCCGCCGCTTCGGCGAATAATAAGCGGATTCGTTCGTTCATGGCGCTCGCCTCCGGATCAACGAATGTCTTACACGCATGACGCGGCAAGCTTCCATAGTTTGCGCCGCGTGGCAAAACTTATGCTAAGATAAGGTAACATCATGGCCGCTATTCATTTCAGGCTGACGAAAGGAAGCAGACTTAGTGTGATGAAACCGTGGTATGAACAAAGCTTTGGCAGGGATTATATGATCGTTTATCGACACCGGGACTCAGGACAAGCTAATCAGGAGGCCAAGAGGATGGCGAAGTGGCTGGCACTGCCTGAGCAAGCCTGCGTGCTGGATATCGGCTGCGGCATGGGGAGGCATTCACTGGCCTTGTCAGAAGCGGGCTTTGACGTGACGGGGGTGGACCTGTCCGATGCTCTGCTGCAAGAGGCAAGGGAGCATGATCGCGAAGGCCGGGTGGCATGGAAGCATGGTGATATGAGAGAACTGCCATTTGCCGACGGAACATTCGACGCGACGTTCAATCTCTTTACCTCATTTGGCTATTTTTCGCTTGAAGAGGATAATAAGAGCGTGCTGCGGCAGATTCGGCGTGTATTGCGCAAGGGAGGCTCTTTCTTGATCGACTACCTGAATCCCCATTATATTGAACGGAATCTCGTTGCGTGGTCCGAGCGGTTCGACGAGCTATGCGGACTGCAAATTGTCGAGGAGCGTTCGATCACGGGCGGATGGGTACAGAAGGAGATATCCGTGTTCAAGCCGGATGAGCCGGAGCGGGCGAGACAATATTTGGAGAGAGTGCGGCTGTATCCGCTGGAGTGGTTCGAGCGGAGCTATGAGGAATGCGGACTCCGATTGGAGCAGCTGTACGGCAATTATGACGGCAGTCCGTATGATAAGGAAAAATCGCCGCGAATGATTATGGCAGGGAGTGCATTATGAATACGACGATATCCACATTAGAACACGGATGGCTGCAGGTGAAGGTTCCGCTGCCTTTCTCATTGAAATGGGTCAACAGCTATATCATCCCGGAGCGGGAGGGCGTAACCGTCATTGATCCTGGTCTGGGCACACCTGAAGCCAAGAAGCTATGGGAGAGTACGCTGGCGGAAACAGGGCTTGGGTGGAACGACATCACACGAATCATACTTACGCATCAGCATCCCGACCATTACGGGCTGGCAGGGTATATGCAGGAACGAGCGGGAGCACCTGTCTATATGAGCGAGAGGTCGCATGCTTATGCGCAGCGGCTGTGGGGGGAAGGAAGCCGCTTCCCAGGGGCGCTGCGCGAGCTGTACATCCGCCATGGCATGCCGGGGGAGATCATGGATCGCATTGAACACAACCTGGACGGGTTCATTGAGCTTGTATCGCCGCAGCCTCAGGTACAGTACATATCAGCGGGGCAGAGGCTTCAGCTTGGCGAGTGGGAGTGGGAGCTGATCGATGCGCCTGGCCATGCGTATGGCGCCTTATGCTTCTATCAGCCGGGAATCCGCTGGATGATATGCGGCGATCAGGTGCTGCCTCATATTACGCCCAATGTCAGCGTAGTGCCGGGAGAGGAGCTGGACCCTCTGGAAGCCTTTCTTGACAGTTTGAAAGGGCTGAAGTCGTACGACGTTGCCTTCGCCTTGCCAGGGCACCGCGATCCCTTTACCGATTTCGGAGGCCGTATCGAAGAATTGATCGGTCATCATGCCAGAAGGCTGGATCGGATGGCTGAGCTGCTGAAGGAGGAGCCATGTACCGCCTTCGCGCTATGCGAGACGCTGTTCGGCGCCCGTCTGCGGGACAATCCGCATAACCTCAGATTTGCGATGTCCGAGACGCTGGCGCATCTCTATTACCTGGAGCGGGAAGGCCGAATTCGGAGCCAGGAAGCCGCTGCTGCACTAATCTATGAGTCGTTCTGAACGCGAAGTCCTTTACGCCGGAAACGGTGTGAGGGGCTTTTTTTTATGCGCGAATCCGGCGTCTGGGGCATTTATTTATCTGAAAAAAACGCTGTATTGCGATCACCGTTGATTTTGTACAACAATCGTTAGTTAGTGTTCTGGAATGGGGCGGGCACCCGGATTAAGATAGTACTATTCCATACACAAGATTACGAATGAGTAGGTGGTTAGAAGTGTTAGATCGAGTAGCTAAGAGGAAAGATTCAGCAAGCATGCAGCCTAACGTTTCTTTGGACAAAGCCTCGTTCTGGGTGAGGTTTGCGAGGCAATGGGACTATCAACTCATGATTTTGCCGGCTATCTTGTTTCTGCTGATATTCAGTTACGGCCCGATGTGGGGCGTGCTGATGTCGTTCCAGGAATTCAATTTGTTCAAGGGCTTCTGGGAGAGCGAGTGGGTAGGCTTCCGCCATTTTGAGATGTTTTTTGAATCGCCGGAGTTTTGGCGCATTATGCGCAATACGTTCGTCATCAGCTTGTTGAAGCTGGCAATCGGCTTCCCGGCTCCAATCATTCTTGCGTTAATGCTGAACGAAATTGGCGGCGTATTGTTCAAGCGCTTTGTCCAGACGATTACGTATATTCCCCATTTTATTTCGTGGGTGGTCATTTCCGGTTTTGTATTCTCCATGTTCGCGGTGGATGACGGCGCAGTGAACAACCTGCTGCTCGCCATCGGGCTGATCGACGCCCCCATTAACTGGATGTCGTCGCCCAATTACTTCTGGTCGATTCTGGTCGGCACGAATGTATGGAAGGAAATCGGCTTCGGCTCCATCGTCTACCTGGCGGCCATCGTCGGCATCGACCCCTCGCTGTATGAGGCTGCGGCTATTGACGGCGCCAGCCGATGGAAGCAGATCTTTACGATTACGATTCCCGGCATTGCGCCTGTCATTATCATCTTCCTGATTCTTGGCGTAGGCAACGTGCTGAACGCCGGATTCGAGGACATCATGATGCTTACCCGCAACCTGAACAACGGAATTGTGATGTCGGTCGCGGATGTGCTCGATACGTATGTGTACCAGATGGGCATCATGAACCAGCGATATTCCTATGCGACAGCGGCGGGCTTGTTCAAATCATTCCTTAGCATCGTACTTCTGGTCGGTGCCAATGCGATCGCACGAAAATTGGGACGGGAGAGTCTATGGTAAGCGGTATGTATGATCACGATGAAACTATCATGAGGAGTGGCGACATTGAAGCTGTCATTTACAGATAAGGCATTGCGCGGCACGATTTACGCACTGCTCACGATTTTGGCATTTATTACGTTTTATCCGTTCTGGAACTCGTTTGTCATCTCATTCAACAGCGGCTCGGATACGGCGCTTGGCGGCATCACGTTCTGGCCGAGGGACTTTACGCTCCAGAACTACGAGATCGTGTTCAAGGACAAACAAATTTTCAGCGCCTACTTTATTACTATCATGAGAACCGTGCTTGGCACAGCGCTATCCATGTTTTTTACGGCATTGTTCGCTTACGGGTTATCGAAAAAAGGCATTTTGCTCAAAAAGTTCTACACGCTGTTCGCCATCTTTACGATGTTTTTCAACGGCGGGCTTATCCCTTACTTCATCATCGTGTACAGCTTGAACCTGTACAACACGTTTTTCTTCCTGATTCTGCACGGGATGGTCAGCGTATATAACATGATTATTTTCCGGACGTTCTTCACCCAGCTGCCGGACGGCATCGAGGAATCGGCCCGGATCGACGGATGCTCGAACTTCGGCGTCTTCTTCCGGATCGTGCTTCCGGTATCGGGACCGGTACTGGCAACGCTTGGCTTGTTCACGGCCGTATTCCTGTGGAACGATTGGTTCATTCCGGCGGTCTTCATCCATGATCAGAACCTGGTGCCGCTGCAGACGCTGCTTGTCCAGATCATTAACGCCGGCACAACGGCCAATCTGCTGAACAATCTGAATAGCTACGCGCAAAGCGCCGTGTCTCAGACCGTAACGGTCAAGGCGCTCCAGATGGCGACGATGATGGTGGCGACGCTGCCGATTCTGATGGTGTATCCATTCCTTCAGCGTTACTTTGTCAAAGGCGTGCTCATCGGGTCGCTCAAGGAATAGGTTATGAGGGCTCAGAAACTGCCCGATTCATCTGCAATACCGCATTAACAATTAAGAGCAACGGGGATATACTGGTATCAGTATATTCCAGTTCGCTTTTTTCTGTTTTCGAGGGAGGAACATCCGTGTATAAAGCAATCGTAGTGGACGATGAAAATTTCGATCTGGAAGGCATGAGACAGCTCATTCCGTGGACGGAGCTGGGCATTGAAGTATTGCGTTGGGAGAACAAGCCGCTGGCGGCATGGTCGTTCATTGAGCAGAACCATCTGGATATCCTGATTACCGATATTAAGATGCCGATCATGAGCGGTCTGGAGCTGGCCAAGCTGGCCCAGCAAAAAAATAATCGGGTGAAGAAGGTATTCATCAGCGGCTACCAGGATTTCGATTATGCCAAGCAAGCGCTGGATATGAAAGCGGATGCGTATCTGCTCAAGCCGGTAGATGATGATGAGCTGATCGATATATTGCGAAGAATCGTAGCGGAGCTGGATGCGATGAAGGAAGAAGAGGCAACCAGCATGGATTCCTTCGAATTCATCCGCAATGATGTGGTGCTCCATCTGCTGGAGGGCGATATGGACGAGCAGACGCTGCATACGTTCCTGCAGAAGTATTCCGTCAACATCCCGAAGACGGCTGCCGCCGCCGTGCTTATTGAAGTAGACCGCGTCTTGCCGAGCCGGTACTCGGAGCGGGATCATGCCATTCTGCTGGATCATACGCTGGAGCTGATTATGAATTATATCGACAAGCGCAGTCTCGGCTTGTATTGCAAAGTGTCGGATGCCCGCATCGGACTCATCTATACGGCCTCGGAACCCGGGATGATCGACGAGCTCGACCGTATGATCGATCAGGTGAGGTCGTACGGTCCGCTTACGGCAACCGTCAGCTTCGGCGACTCCGTTACGGATCGGGGCTCGCTGGTGTCCTCCTTCGGACAAGCGCGCGAGCTGATCGGCTTCAAGATGTTTTTGGGACGGGACAGGCTGATTCTCCCCGGCGAAGCCAAGTGGAATGAAGCGAGGGAGGTCCGGGACGTCAACTCCATTCTGGACCAGATGTTTACGGCGACGGTCAACTATCAGCTTGTTCGCATATGCGACTGTATGGAGGAGCTGTTCCAGCTGGTGAAGACGTTCGAGAAGCCGATCCGGGTCTATCATTTCTCCTTGCATATCGTGATGAAGCTGGAGCATTATTTGGAGCAAATGAACGAAAGCTTCCAGAGCTTGCTCGGCTGGAGCAGCGATTATTTTGATACGATCAATCAGTTCGAGACGGCCCATGATATTCAGTCCTGGCTGCAGCGGACGCTCTTCGAAATCTCGGAGATGGTCTATACGCGCAAGCAAAGCCGAAACAACCGTCTATTTGATGAAATTACGGGTTATGTAAAGGATCATCTCTCGGAGGAAATTACGCTGAAGGAAATGGCGAACCACTTTGCCTATTCACCCAATCATCTCGGTCATATGTTTAAGGTTACGATGGGCGTCAGCTTTAACGAATATATGGCGATGTGCCGCATGGAGAGGGCGAAGGAGCTGCTTCGCAACCATAAGCTGAAGGTGTATGAAGTAGCCGATCAGGTCGGGTACAAAAGTCTGACGTACTTTAGCCGGGCATTCCGCGAATACGCGGGCATGACGCCGGGAGACTACAGAAAGCAGGGGTGATCTCATGAGCCGCCGTTCCAAATGGTTTTTCCCGCTTCGGTACAAGCTGCTAGTCTCCTATATCCTGCTTGCGCTCATACCGGTACTGGCCATCGGCAGTTATTCCTACTATTATACGATGCACTCCATTGAGGAGCGGACGAAGGACAATCTGAAGGTAGCGCTTGGCCAATTCTCCAATAGCGTGCAGATTCGCATGTCCGATATTATCCGGAGCTCCGACGCCATCTTCGACGACCAGGTGCTGTCCCGCTATCTATCGGGGTATATTCTGGGTTACGAGCGCCATCAAATTATGACGACATACGTGCTGCCGAAGCTCGATATGGCTACTGCGCTGCCGAATGTGCAGGTGATGCTCGATGTGTATCTGGACCGACCGTCCGTGGATGAATATTATTATGAAGCGAAGGAGAAGTTTCTGCGGGACGGCCAGCGGCAGTTCGGCATTCGGTACACCGAACGAATCCAGGATGAGCCGTGGTACCGGGATACGCAGGACCTCGCTTATGACAGCATCATCTGGCAGCAGATCGGCAATGACAAGGAGTTTCAGAATATCTCGCTCGTCAGGCCGTTAATTGACTATGAGCGGATCGGCAAGATCGGTCTGATCAAAGTGACGGTGAAGCTGAAGGATATATTTGAAGATTATGATTTCAGCGCCTTCGGCGAAGAGATGAAGCTGGTCGTTGTCGATGAGAACCATAAGCTGCTGTATACCAGTTCCATGCCGGAAGAGGAGTACAGGGAATCGATGCTTGTACAGGCCGAGACGAACGGCGATATGCTGCTGGAGTCCCCACTTGGCATGATAAACGCTCGAATTGCGGTGCTGGTTCCGCTGGATTCGCTCCATAAGGAATCGTTTCATATGAGAAATACGGTAATTCTGATCTGTTTGTCCAGTTTGCTCGTCGCGATACTCATTAGTATCTTTACGTCCAAGGTGTTCACGCTGCGGTTCGGCAAGCTGGTGCATTCTTTGCAGGCCTTTAAGGAAGGCGACTTGCAGCGCCGGATCAAATACAAGGGCAACGATGAGTTCGGGCAAATATCCGAAGCGTTCAATGATATGGCCTCCACGATCCAAAGCCAGATTAATGAGATCTACATAAGCAAGCTGGAGAAGAAGGAAGCGGAGCTGCAAATTCTGCATGCGCAAATCAATCCGCATTTCCTCTATAATACATTCTCGTCCATCAGCCGAATGGCCAAGCTTGGCGAGCTGGAGAAGCTGCATGAGATCATCCGGTCGCTGGCCAAGTTCTACCGCATGACGCTGAATCGGGGGGAGATGTTCATCCCGATCGGCAAGGAAATCGAAATTATTGAATCTTATTTGAGCATCCAGAACATTAAATACGCAAGCCGGATCATCATCAGGTTCGAGATTGACGACTCGCTGCTGGCATTCAAGACGGTCAAGTTCGTCCTGCAGCCATTCGTCGAGAACGTGCTGGAGCACGCCTGGTATGATGATCAGATTGAGATTGACGTTGCCGTATTCGCCGAGAACAGCGGGGAAATTGTGATGGAGGTTCGAGACAACGGGCTTGGCATGAAGGACGAGACGATTGCGGCAATCTTCAGCGAATCGGGCAACGGCATCGGGTACGGGATTCGTAATGTCGAGCAGCGGATCAAGCTTCATTTTGGCCAGTCCTACGGGGTTACTATCCGGAGCATGATCGGTCACGGGACGGCGGTGCGGCTGCGCATTCCTGCTGTGGCCGAGGTCGAGAAGGCAAGCGGCGAGAGGGATTGAATGAAGGAAACTCCCGATCGTAAACGTTTGCAAAAAGCGTCATTGATTTAGTACACATTTCGTTGATTGGGACGATTTTTTGCCTCCCCTATCAATTTTATAATGAGCATGTAGCACATAATCAAGAGAGGGGCAAATGATCCATGAACAGCAAAAAATCGTTTCAAGCGCTTATCGTGCTAGCGCTTAGCGTCATCCTCGTGCTTAGCGCTTGTTCGAGCAAAAATGAACCGGCGCCTTCGCCAAGCCCGACAGCATCGCCAAGCGGCAATGAACAAGGTTCCGGCAACGAAGGAGGGGAAGGCGGCGAGGTCTCCACAGATCCGCGTGCCAAGATAAAGCCGGTAACCTTCACGCAATACGTGCATTATGACTGGTTTACAGCGCCTTCGTGGGAAGAGCGCCCGCATGGCAAATGGATTACAGATAATTTGGGCGTTGCGATCGAGCCGATTCAATCCAACGGTGCAGCGGCTCAGCGCCTCAACTCCATGATCGTATCCAACGAGCTGCCGGATGCACTTGTACTGGACAAAGGCAAGGATGTAGAGCGTCTGGTGGAAGCAGGCAAGCTGGTTGCCCTTGATCCATATCTGGAGAAATACCCAGAGTTCGTAGCAACAATCGGCGAAGAGACACTGAACATGCTGCGCAGCGCCGACGGCAAGCTCTATCAGATTCCGAACTGGTACATTAATGGCGACCAAGGCAACGGCAACGCAGCGTACATCGTTAATAAGAAAATTTATAAAGACCTGGGCTCTCCACCGCTTGAGACTTGGGATGACCTGGAAGCTTACCTGAAGCAAGTGAAAGACAAATATCCGAACATTATTCCTTTTGACGCAGGCGAAGTGCGCGACGGCTCCGAGCTGCAATTACTCGGCATGCTATATAGTGGCGCGGCTAACGGCAATACGCCTCAATTCATCTCTCCTGGCGGCGTATTCGGCGTACCGCAAGGCGACAAGATCGTCTCGATCTTCCAGGACCCGTCTTTCCAGGAAGCGGCGCTGTATACGAGCCGTCTGTTCCGCCAAGGGCTGACATCCCAGGATATGTTCACCCAAACTCGCGACCAGATCAACGAGAAGCTGAGAGCGGGCAATATCGCCGTATTCGCAGCCTATGACGCTGTAGTTGAAGGCATCGGACGCGAGGCGAACAACGTACTGAAAGCAAAAGATCCAGAGGCGGGCTATGATGTTATCTGGCCGGTTCACAAGGCAGGCGTAGACAAAAATCAGGTATTCCCGTCCGGCTACAATGCACTCGGCTGGAACGTCAACGTGATTACGACCAAAGCGGCTGATCCGGAAGCGATCTTCGCTTACATGAACTGGGCTACGAGCGAAGAGGGCCAGCGCGTATTCTTCTTCGGCCCTCCGGGATTGTTCTATGACGATGTGCAAGACGGCGTCCCGGTTCCGAACGATGCTTACATCAACCGCGATCCGAAAAAATACGATGAGCTGAAAATCGGCGAATTCAACTGGTACGGCAACACGGTGTATATCGATACAACGAAAGGCAAGCGCGAGCAATTGCTGCCTGAGGAAGCGCAAGACTGGACGACTGTCGGACAAACGACCGTATCGTTCAAGACGTCCAAAAACATTACGGAATTCTCCAATATGACGCCGGTTCCAACGTCGGAGGAAGGCATCATTATGCAGCGTCTCACCGATTACTATAAGCAAGCCGTCTCCCAAATCGTCTTCGCGAAGAGCGATGAGGAAGTCATCTCGCTGATCCAGAAGGCCGATCAAGAGACACAAGGTCTTGGCTACCAGAAGCTGCTGGACTGGAAAAGCGCAAAGTGGAAAGAAAACCTTGAAATTATGAAAAAATAATCGGATTTTAAAATCCCTTCGAATTTGCAGGGAAGCCGTCGATGAACGGCTTCCCGCTGCAAAGAGAGGGGATTTTTTGTGTGTGAAGCTTCCGGAAAAAAGGTTTTTCATTACATGATATATTGCACATTAATGAATTATATGTTACGCATTATATATATTTAATACATCATATATAAAGATTCATGACGGTTAGTTCGAATGAAATTAAGGGGGAGAATGCGCATGGAGAGAGAACTGGCACTGGAGATTGTACGTGTAACTGAGCTTGCGGCACTGGCTTCCGCACCATGGATGGGAAGGGGCGACAAGAACAGCGCTGATGGGGCTGCAACAACAGCTATGCGAACGATGTTCGACTCCGTATCGATTCGGGGAACGGTCGTCATCGGAGAGGGCGAGATGGATGAAGCTCCAATGCTCTATATTGGTGAAGAAGTAGGAAGCTTGCAAGGACCAGAGGTTGATGTTGCGGTCGATCCGCTGGAGGGCACCGAGATTGTAGCAAAGGGGCTGAATAATGCGCTGTCAGTCATCGCCGTAGCGGGCAAAGGCCAACTGCTTCATGCGCCGGATATGTACATGGAGAAGCTGGCGTACGGGCCTGCGCTTGTTGGCAAGCTGAGCATTACCGACCCCATGGAGACGACCTTGTACAAAGCGGCCGACGCGCTGAACAAAAAGGTATCCGATCTGACCGTCATGATTCTGGATCGGGTGCGTCATGAGTCAATCGTCAAGGTGCTGCGTAAAGTAGGCGTCCGCATCAAATTCCTGTCGGACGGCGACGTGGCAGGGGCAATGGCTCCCGCATTCCCGGAGGCGGGCATAGACCTCTATGTGGGCTCGGGAGGGGCGCCGGAGGGGGTGCTGGCGGCTGCGGCCTTGAAGTGCATGGGAGGCGAGCTGCAGGGCCGTCTCATGCCGGCAGACGCTTCGGAATACGAGCGCTGCGTCCAGATGGGCATTGAGGATCCTTACCGTGTGTTGACGATGGAGGATATGGTCGGGACGGAGGATGTGATATTCGCGGCGACGGGAGTTACGCCAGGAGAGTTTTTGGGCGGGGTGCGCTACTTTCCTGACGAGCGTGCGGAGACGCATTCCATTGTGATGCGGGCGAAGACGAAGACGGTCCGATTCATCCGCTCCATTCATTATTTGCCCAATAAGCCGCTGCTGCAGCCATCCTGAAAGCGGACCTAAGAATAGGCATAGAAAAAGAGGCCGTTCCGGCAAGGTTTAGCAACCTTCGGAACGGCCTCTGTTGTTGCGCACTAGTCAAGCGGCGGCGTGGTGACGCCTTCGCGCTCGGCTTGCTTGCGGTGGGCGATGCGGCTGGCTGCGGAAGCGGCAATCGCACCAACGATATCGTCGAGGAAGGTATGTATTTCGCCGTCGGTTTTGCTGTTCAGGCGAACAAGAATGCCCGGCTTTACTTTATCGACATAGCCGAAGTTCGTAAATCCGATGCTTCCGTATACGTTCACGATCGACAGAGCCAGGATTTCATCGCAGCCGTACAAGCTTTCATCATGCTTGATCATGTCTTGCAGCGGAGGCAGCAGCTTGCCTTCTTCTGCTAGAATATCGAGCTGAATGCCGGTCAATACGGCGTTCTGCACTTCACGCTTGGACAATACGGCGTCAACATGCTCCAGGCAATCTTCTGCAGTCAGGCCGGGAAAATAATCCTTCTGCAGGAAGAGCACAAGCTCTGCGATGTCCCCCTTGGTCACTCCGCGTTTGGCGAGCCATTCATCCGTTGCGGCAGCTACTTTCGAGCTGTTCAGGCTGTAGATATTCGCGTTCTCTTTCAATATGGTTCCCCCTCATGATTTTATGGACAAAACTGGTCTAAAACAGGGAAGGGCTCGTATACATATTACTACAAATGAGGAGTTGTACAAAGCCGACAGGCTAAAATCAATTGGGGAGGAATTATCTACATGATTCAGAAAAAATGGATTCGCCGCACCGCATACGTTGCCCTTCTGGCGCTGCCCGTTCTGACCGCAGGATGCGGATTGTTCTCACAGCAAACAAGCAAGTCAATTGATCCGCCGCAGCAGCAGGTGGAGGAAACCGACGGCATCGAGGGCGAAAATAAACCTACCGGACAGGCTCCGGCAGATGGCGTAACGGCCTCCACACTGACCGTTTATTTGCAGGATGGCAATGGCTATTTGGCTCCGGTAACGGTGCCGGCGGCTTTGACCGCCAAGGAATCAGCGCCGCAGAAGGCACTGGAAATTATGGTCGACAGCGGTGCATACGCTTCGCTTCTGCCGGAAGACTTCCGTGCGCTTCTCCCTCAAGGCACACAGGTGCTGTCGTATGAATATGATCAAGAGCGCAAAATCGCGAAAATCAATTTGTCCGAGTCCTTCACAAATTATCCGGAGCAGGACGAGCGCGCGATTGTAGAAGCGATCACGTGGACATTAACGGCTATGAGCGGCATTGAAGGCGTAGAGCTCCAAGTGGAAGGAGAGCCGCTCGAGGCGATGCCGGTAGCGGGCTTCCCGATTCAAGGCGAGCTGACGCGCACGATCGGCATTAATATCGAGCAGGCTGACGGCGTTAGCATCGCCAGCTCCTATCCGGTCACGCTCTACTTCTCCGCCGAGACGCTGCATGAAGAGGAATATTATGTTCCGGTCACAAGACTCATTGAACGTTCCGATTCCACGGCACACGCTGCGCTGGAGCAATTGATCGCAGGGCCGCTAGATAAGAAAAAGCTGACAAGCGTTATTTTGCCTGATGTGGAAGTGACGAACATCGAAGAGAAGGATGGTGTCCTTGTCGTAGACCTGCAAGACGAGTCTTATGTTACAGGACTGCCTGTCCCATCCGAGATGCTGCAAGCCGTTGTGCTGTCGCTGACGGAGAGCACAGAGGCGAGTCAGGTTCAAATCCGGATTAACGGTGAGACCAACCTGGTGGACGACAGCAACAACTCCTATAGCCAGCCTGTTGGCAGACCGCATCATGTTAATGCGCTGAAATCTTAAAGAGAGTTGCAAGACCTTAAAAAGACTGACCCAGCGGGTGCTGTTGCTGCCGCGGGTCAGTTTTTTTATGAGCCAAGCATTAGTGGATATCCACCATATTGCAACTTTGACCCTCTAATTGCCGTTCTGTACTCTAAAGCGGGTAATAATCCAGAGACCATAGGCATGAATGGACGGATAAGGAGGTATTGCAGTGAAAAGGCTGGCGCTGATCGCTTTTGTGATTCTTTTGGCAGGCTGCGGCTCGAATAATAGAGGAACGTATGACCTTTTTTTGATACCGGAGCATTATGAGGGCATTATCCGAGTGACCTACAATGTGCCGAATGCACCACTTCTCTCAAAAGAAGGGAAATACGACGTTATTCCTGTGGGCGACAAAGGCAGGTACGATACGTCCACTCCCATGTTTGATGCCGGCACCGTCATTAATCGTTACTATTATGTGAATCGGGAAGGCAAACGCATGGACATTGATCCTTCTTGCATTAATGTTAGAGGAACGGGCGGCACCGATATAGACGGAGTACGGACTCACTTTACAGAAATCGAAGTTACAAGCACCGCGTGCAGCGACCGATTCAAGTTCAAAGGGTCCGCGCCTTGATCCATCTAGCGGCTCAATATGATATGTCCTTAGAGTGGGTGTGTATCATGGCGATTGTAATTTGCGCCTTTAGATGCATTCCATCCTCGACTTTGTTAAAATAGGAAGGGTTAAAAATGGATGAATGATTCAGGAGGCTTATCAAATGAGAAATGACAGCCGGGAGCCGAACCAGCTTCGGCCGGTATCGATTACGACGAATGTAAACAAGCACGCGGAAGGATCGGTCTTGATCGAGGTAGGCGATACGAAGGTCATCTGTACAGCCAGCATCGAGGAGCGGGTGCCGCCTTTTATGAAGGGGCAAGGCAAGGGCTGGATAACGGCAGAGTATTCGATGCTGCCGCGAGCTACCCATTCGCGCAACCAACGCGAGTCCGCCAGAGGCAAGCTCACAGGGCGCACGATGGAAATTCAGCGCCTCATTGGCAGAGCGTTAAGATCTGTCGTTGATCTAAGCGCGCTGGGCGAGCGCACCATTACGCTGGATTGCGATGTCATTCAAGCGGACGGCGGTACGCGTACGACGTCCATTACGGGCGCATTCGTGGCATTGGCTCTTGCGGTGCATCATATTTCGAAGACGGCTTCCTTCAATAAATATCCGATTCGCGACTTCCTGGCTTCCGTCAGTGTAGGCGTTATTCAGGAGAGAGCCCTGCTGGACCTGAACTACGAGGAGGATTCCAAGGCGAAGGTCGACATGAACGTCGTGATGACTGGACAAGGCAAATTCGTCGAGGTGCAAGGGACGGGCGAGGATGCGCCATTCTCCCGCGAGGAGCTAAACGAGCTGCTGGCGCTTGGTGAAGCGGGAATCGCAGAGCTGATCGAGAAGCAGCGCGAGGTTCTGGGCGAGGTTGGCGCTCGTATTGGAGGTTAAGTGGATGGCGAACAACTGGCTTGAAGGTCATGATACGGTCGTCGTCGCTACCAAAAACGCCGGCAAAGTGAAGGAATTCGCCCATGCGCTCCAGAAGCTGGGGAAAGCGGTCGTCAGCCTGCACGACTATCCTTCCATTCCCGACATCATAGAGGATGGAGATACATTCGCTGCCAATGCCAGGCTGAAGGCGAAGGCAACCGGAGACGCGCTTGGCGTGCCGGCGCTTGCGGACGACTCCGGCTTATGTGTGGATGCGCTGGAGGGAAGACCAGGCGTCTATTCCGCACGATATGCGGGAGAAGGAGCGACTGATTCCGCTAATAACGCGAAGCTGCTGCAGGAGCTAGGCCAGACTGGCGCCAAGCTGCCGGGGCACACGCTGAGCGATGGCTCCAAGGCGCTAAGCCGTGCTCAATTCGTATGTGCGCTTGCGCTGTACGATCCTGCCACGGGCGAGTTCATCGAAGCGGAAGGCACCGTGGATGGGATCATCACGGACCGTCCGCATGGAGACGGTGGATTCGGCTACGATCCGTTGTTCTGGCTGCCGCAGCTCGGCAGAGGGATGGCGGAGCTGTCCAAAGAGGAGAAGGGCGCAATCAGCCACCGAGGCGAGGCGCTGAAGGTTCTGATGACGAAGCTCGGTATTTCGAACGGCTAAGCCTATGAGTAGAGCAAGAACCCGGAAGACATTCCTGCTGGAATGCGCTGCCGGGTTTCTTTTGTTTCGTTCTTAGGGGAAAGAAGGAAATTGAGGGTAACAGAAAGGGCTGCCGCAAGTCGCGATGACTTGATGGCAGCCCTTCTCTGCTATATGCTAACCGATCGAAACTTTATAGTGCTTCAGCCACAGATTGACTTGATAGAGATACGCGAACAGCTGCGGTCCGGACATCAGCTGACCGAACCACGGGAGGTTCGAGCTGGCTGTATCGGATTCCGCAAGCTCCCTGATCTTTTTCACATTGATTAAGGGAAGCAGGGGGGAGGTAGGATCATCTAATACATCCAGCAGCAAGCCTTTGACGGCCGTAAGATAATTCGGGTTATGCGTCTTCGGGTAGGGGCTTTTCTTTCTCCACAGGACGTCGTCGGGAAGAATGCCTTGCAGCGATTGGCGCAGGATTCCTTTTTCCCGGTCGCCCGCTGCCTTGATCTCCCACGGAATGTTCCACACGTACTCCACCAGGCGATGATCGCAGAAGGGGACGCGGACTTCGAGCCCGGCAGCCATGCTCATCCGGTCCTTCCGATCCAGCAGTGTGGGCATAAATCGCGTGATGTTCAAATAAGACATGCGCCGCATCCGTCTGCGTGTCTCGTCCTCACCCACCAGCTGAGGCACCTCCGCTACCGCGTCAGCGTAGCGGTCGCCGATGTATTCCTGCGGTCTGATCCAGGCTGCAATGTCGGGCGAGAGCAGGTCTGCGCGCATCGTTGTGGCGAGCGACCACGGGAAGGTATCAGCCTGAAGCGCTTCCTCCCGGTGGAACCACGGATAACCGCCGAATATTTCGTCTGCGGCTTCACCCGAGATGGCGACAGTCGCCCCCTTCTTAATTTCATGGCAGAAGAGCAGCAAGGAAGCATCCACATCGGCCATACCCGGCAAGTCGCGGGCGAGCGTCGCATTGTGCAGCGCTGTAACCAGCTCCGGTGTATCGAACTGGATCGGGTGATGGACCGTACCCAGATGCGAGGTCATTCGTTCAATCCAGGGCGCATCGCTATTGGGCTGGAAGGCATGCGCCTGGAAGTGCTTGTCGTTGTCTTGGTAATCGACGGAATACGTATGGACGTTGCCTTGCCCGTTCTTGGCATAATAGTTGACCGCCAGCGCCGTCAGCGCGCTTGAATCCAGACCGCCTGACAGCAGTGTGCATACGGGGACATCGGAAATAAGCTGGCGGATGACCGTATCCTCCAGCAGCTCTCTGACATGCTCCGCTGTTTGCTGTACGTCATGCTCATGCGGCGTGCTTCTTAGCTGCCAATATGTGATCGTCTTCACTCCCGCCCGGTTTACGACCATGCACTGCCCGGGCTTTACTTCGCTCAAGTCTTTATACACGCCGTGACCCGGCGTTCGCGCCGGACCGATGACAAAGATTTCGGCCAGACCTTCCGCTCCAACCTCCGCCTTGACGGCTGAGTGCTCCAGAATGCATTTTGGCTCTGATCCAAAAATAAACAAGCTATCCCGTTGGCTGAAAAACAACGGTTTGACGCCTAGCCGGTCTCTGGCGAGAAACAGCTCTTGGGCGGTCATGTCCCAAATGGCAAAGGCGAATATGCCGTTGAATCGCTCCACGCAAGCTCTTCCCCACTCCATAAAGGCGACAAGCAGCACTTCCGTGTCGCAGGTTGTCGTGAAGGAGCGTCCGCGGCTCGCAAGCTCCCTCTTGAGCTCTGGAGCGTTATATAGCTCTCCGTTATAGACGACCACGTACTGATCGTCTCCCGTATACCGAATCATGGGCTGGGCGCCATTCTCCGGATCCATAACGGAGAGGCGGCGATGTCCAAGCGCGCAATGGGTCGTAATCCAGGTGCCCGCCGCATCGGGGCCGCGCGGGGCAAGCGTATCCGTCATGCGCTCCAGATTGTCGCTTTCTCTGGTCAAGTCGCTGTTCCAATCAATCCAGCCGGTTATTCCGCACATCCTTCTCATTCCTCTCTATGCTGGACTCCAGTTGCGATAATAACAGTTATATGCTGAAAAAAGGGATAAAATGTCTGTCCAACGGGGGAAGCTAAGCTGGATAGCATGACGTTGAGAGGCAATTTGAAAATGGAAGGAATGGGTATAAAATGATGGATGAGCATCGTCATGAAGAAAGGTTTGAAGGCAATAAAACCTTTTATGTGTCCGTACAAGCCGGACAAATATTAGAGGATCAAGGGGCGGCGGCTTATGAGCTGGAGATTCATGCGAACGAAGATCAGGTCAATCTGCTCAGGGAGCTGTTTGAGGAGCTGTCATCCATGGATGAAGCGCAGACGTTCCACTTCGCAGGCAGTCCCTACTCGCCCAATAACGACGAGTCACTGAATGGCGCATATGACGACATTATTAGCCGCATTTATAAGCTGCTGCATGAATGCGGCACTAGCGATACGAAGCATCATATTGAATCGATGGAACTATTTTAACGAGTGAGAGGAGATAGAGACAGTGAACGTTAGAAGTGCTCGGGTAAGAGGAATCGTGCGCCGCGGAGAAGAACCATGCGCTGAGGTTGAGGTGGAGACGGATTCCGAATCCGCACCGGTCGTGCTGGCTTACTTTGCGAATGAGGGCGGTGTTGCCGTCCTGCGGTCGGTGCTTCGCAATGATGCGGACCGGGAGACGGACTGGTTCGACAACAATTTGCATCAAGCCTTTAAAGACATGACGTCGTCCGCGCTCTATTCAGATGATGAGACAGGACGCAATTCGTTTCAGGAGAGCGTGTTGGCGGACGAGCATATCAGGCGTGATGTGGAAGCGGTGCTTGCAGATACTCTTTGATCGGCATCCATGTTATAATTTGTCCTAAAATGTTTTGGGGGCGTACAGGATGCAAAAACTGGTGTTTTTTGTAGGAGTAGCAGGAACAGGGAAGACGACGGTGGCGCGGAAGCTTAGCCAGTTTATGCCGGCGGCGTTTCTCGATCGGGATACGATTGGCGGACGATTTGTGGAAGCGATACTGGAGATGCAGGGTCTGGACCCTAAGGACCGTGATTCCGATTTCTATAAAAAGAACTTGCGCGATTTGGAATACGACACCGCCAAGGATGTATGTATCGAGAACTTGGCTGCAGGGCAAAACGTCTTTATGATTTCACCGTTTACAGCGGAGCTGAAAAATCAGGCGTGGATCGAGGATGTCCTTGCTGCTGCGCGGCTTACCAAAGCGCAGGTGGACGTAAAGGTGATTGTTGTAACCTTGCAGGACATGGAACTGCAGCACAGCCGGATTGTCGGCAGAGGAACAGAGCGCGATACGTGGAAGCTGGAGAATTGGGGCGATTTCCAGAAGCGGGTTGATTTTGTGCCTGCGATCAACTGGGACATCCCTGAGAGCAGCATCCTGATCTTCGACAACAGCGGCGAGCTGACAGAGGAGAAGGTAGAGCAGTTGCGCAAGTTTGCGCTGGGGGAGTAGCGCGAAGAGAAGGTAGAGCAACTGCACGGATGGTGAGTAGATGTAGTGTGTATGTGTCTGTCTCTCCGGCAAACTAGCCTTAATCGTGCGCAGGTCTTTGTAACTAGCTTGTAATACGTCCAGGTGAACGATATGGGCGTGCCTGTGGTTATATAGGCGGTGCGGTGGAGCTTTGGTAGTATGCAGCTGTTTTGGAGGGGAGTTTCATCAATGGTCAGCTGACAGTGTGATGAGGATGAGGCCGGTTGTCGATTGAAATTTCTAGCAGCATTAGATAGTGACCGGATTTATTCGAGCTTCCCCGCAAGATTCGCGCGGGGAGCTTTTTCGTTTCCGTTTCGGACGAACGAAAAATGGGTATGTAGGATACGAGTCATGCAAGCGGCAGAAGCCTACAGCGCCCAAGCCCGGCTGAAAGCAGTCTGCAGGCCGAGAAACTCGGCTTACAGCGCCCAAGCCGAGCTGGAAGAGCCTGCAAGCCGAGAAACTCGGCTTACAGCGCCCAAGCCGAGCTGAAAGCAGTCTGCAAGCCGAGAAAATCGGCTTACAGCGCCCAAGCCGAGCTGGAAGCAGCCTGCAAGCCGAGAAACTCGGCTTACAGCTTGAGCAAACAATCACATACGCGAAATGCTTACAAGTATACAAAAAAATGTTTGCACAAATACATACAACAAGCATGCATCCGTATAACAAAGCGCATCGCCAAACAACAAAAAAGCCGCTCCCAAAGCCGGATATCGGCTTCAACGAGCAGCTGTATATGCGATGCTATGGCGTCCCAGGAGGGATTCGAACCCCCGACAACTCGCTTAGAAGGCGAGTGCTCTATCCGACTGAGCTACTGGGACGCGTGAGTAATAATATAGCATGCGACGTAGAGGTATTGCAAGCCATTTTTTAGATATTCTCAAAAAAACTTCGGCATTTTTTTCTTGCGACTCGGCGTGTTATAATCGTACCCAAGATTACAGGCTGATTCCTTAAGCAAGACGGGAGTTACTCGAAGGCGGTGTTATCATTACAACTCCTCAAGACCCTCATACAGAGGGTAAAGACAATGTTTATTTATTTCCCAGCATGCTGGATCAATATCAAATTCAATTGACCCGAATGCTGGAGGCGGAGCAATATGGCGAAGCCAAAGAGCTGTTAACCTTTCTTCTGCAGTGCCAAGGTCAGGAGAAGCGGCATTACGAGGAATGGGACAGTCTGCTTGGCTGGCTGGAGATGGCATTCCCCGACGATACGCAAAGAGGCGCTGGCCTCGAGACGGACGATGCCGAGAATGAAGAAGCTACGCTCCGGGAGCAATTGCTGAAGCCGCCCGTTCAAGATGAAGCTTACATCCATCAAGTGATGTATATTATGCAGCATCATCCCATGATGGATCAGCAAATGCTCGCGCTGGAGAGAGCGGCATACATAGATGACAGTCAAGTAACCGAGACGATATTGGAATGGCTGCGAAGCGAGACGATTCATCCGCTCCTGCAATTCAAAGCTCTGCAATGCTTGCGCAAGCGCGGAGTATCGGGTACGCTGACGCTTGAGCGGCTGGACGAGCACGCAGAGCTGGAGATCGAAGCGACGCCGCTAACGTTGGATGAATTCCCGCAGCCGATCGGGCGCATTCTGGATCGAACGGCGACGATCGCCGAGACGGATGATCCGACGCTGCCTCATTTTGCCAGAGAGCTGTGGAAGGAAAGTCTGGAATATTTGTACGGCACATCCGCATACAGATGGATGCTGCACGACAATGACGAGACCGTCGATTGCTACGCGGCAGCGCTGCACTTGACACTTAACTTGACGGTCTACGGTTCGGCGAATGACGACGATATACGCGATACATATGGGATTACGGATAGCCTCAGATTCCGCTACGAGCAGGCGTGCAGAACGCTTCGCGGAGTGGCCATGCTGCTCCAAACTGGCGGCGATGAAGGCTAGCCTTGAAAAGCTTGTCCATCTTGTTTATAATGGAATGGTTTATGTAACGTGAAAACTTGTGATGCATGCGCATTTTTGGAGGGGAAGGCATAAAATGAAAGCAACTTGGGAAAAAATAGACAAGAACCTCGTCTCGATCGACGTCGAGGTAGACGCTGAGAAAGTAACGGTCGCACTCGACCAAGCCTTTAAGAAAGTGGTAGCAAAGGTTAACGTACCTGGCTTCCGCAAAGGCAAAGTGCCACGGGGCATTTTTGAATCCCGTTTCGGCGTAGAAAGCTTGTATCAGGACGCAATCGACATCCTGCTGCCTGAAGTGTACACAGCTGTTGTGAAAGAAAACAATCTTGAGCCGGTTGACCGTCCTGAGATTGACGTAACGCAATTCGCGAAGGGCCAATCCTTCAAATTCAACGCTAAAGTAACCGTTAAGCCTGAAGTTCAGCTTGGCGAGTACAAAGGTCTTGAAGTTGAAGCGGTTCAAGCGGAAGTGACGGAAGAAGAAATCGCGGCTGAGCTGGAGCGTCTGCAAGGACGTCATGCCGAGCTGACAGTTGTAGAGGAAGGTCCTGCTCAAAACGGCGACATCTCCGTTATCGACTTCGACGGCTATGTAGACGGCGAGCAATTCGAAGGCGGCTTCAGCGAGCGCTACTCCCTTGAGCTGGGTTCCGCATCCTTCATCCCAGGCTTCGAAGAGCAAGTAGTAGGCATGGAGCTTGGCGACTTCAAGGACGTTGAAGTAACGTTCCCAGAGAGCTACCACGCTGAGCACCTGGCAGGCAAGCAAGCGATCTTCAAAGTAAAGCTGCATGAGCTGAAACGCAAATCCTTGCCGGCACTTGACGATGAGTTCGCAAAAGACGTCAGCGAATTCGATACGCTTGAAGAGTTCAAGAAAGATCTTGTAAGCAAGTTGAAAGTGAATAAGGAAAAAGAAGCGGAGCAAGCTCGCGAAGTAGCTGTCGTGGACAAAGCGACTGCAGCGGCTGAAGTGGAAATTCCTGAATCGATGATCGACACTGAAACAGATTACATGGTGAAGGATTTCGAAAACCGCCTGCGTATGCAAGGCATGAACCTTGATCTGTACTACCAGTTCTCCGGTCAAAGCGAAGAAGTGCTTCGCGGCCAAATGCGTTCCGATGCTGAGAAGCGCGTTCGCAACAACCTGGTGCTGGAAGCAATCGCGAAAGCTGAAGGCTTCGAGGCGACTGATGCTGATCTGACGGAAGAGCTGGAGAAGCTGTCCACGCAATACAACCGTCCTGCTGAAGAGCTGCGCGACATCTTCGAGAAGAACGGCAACATCAGCAACCTGGAAGAAGATATCCTGCTTCGCAAAACGATTCAGTTCCTTCTTGAGAACAGCAAAACTGCTTAAGACATCCCCGGCTTTGGCTGGTATAGAAGAATAGGAAGTACCCCAAGATAAGGCGCGTGTATAATACGTGCCTTATTTTTACCCTACATATTGGTTTTTAGCTTTGCATATGCGGATAATCCGCGTACATATCGATTGACCGTCGCCGTATACTGTAGTATTCGGAAAAATGACATGAAAACAAGTACGTGATACAATGAGTGAGCAATATACACTCCAAAACGAAAAGAGGTTGGTCGCATGAATCTGGTACCGATCGTAGTTGAACAGACGAATCGCGGAGAACGATCCTATGATATCTACTCCCGGTTGCTGAAGGATCGCATTATTTTTCTTGGAAGCGCGATTGATGATGACGTCGCGAACTCTGTTATCGCCCAGCTGCTTTTCCTGGCGGCCGACGATCCGGAGAAGGACATTCATCTCTACATTAACTCTCCTGGCGGTTCTGTAACGTCGGGCATGGCGATATTCGATACGATGCAATACATCAAACCGGATGTATCCACGATCTGCATGGGCATGGCTGCAAGTATGGGCTCGCTCCTGCTTACGGCGGGCGCCAAAGGCAAGCGCTTTGCGCTGCCTAATGCCGAAGTAATGATTCACCAGCCGCTTGGCGGCGTGCGTGGCCAAGCGACAGATATTAAGATTCATGCTGACTGGATTCTGAAAACGAAGCAGAAGCTGAATGAAATCTATGTCGATCGTACCGGACAGCCGTACGAGAAGATTGACCGCGATACTGATCGCGACTATTTCATGAGCGCGGATGAAGCCTTGGCCTATGGTTTGATCGATAAGGTCATTACTTCTCCGGGCCTTGTATAATTGACGATGACCTATACGAAGGGGTGAGTGCATGTTTAAGTTCAATGACGAGAAAGGCCAATTGAAATGCTCGTTCTGCGGAAAATCCCAGGATCAGGTGCGCAAGCTGGTAGCCGGTCCTGGCGTATATATATGCGATGAATGCATCGAGCTGTGTACAGAGATCGTAGAAGAGGAGCTCGGCAATGAAGAAGAGCTCGATCTGAAGGACATTCCGAAGCCGAAGGACATTCGAGCTATTCTCGATTCCTATGTTATCGGTCAGGAATCCGCGAAGAAATCGCTGTCTGTAGCGGTATACAACCACTATAAGCGGATTAATTCCGGCAGCAAAATTGAAGATGTCGAGCTTCAGAAGAGCAATATCTTGCTTCTGGGACCTACGGGCTCCGGCAAGACCTTGCTGGCTCAGACGATGGCAAAAATTTTGAACGTGCCATTCGCAATCGCGGACGCCACTTCGCTTACAGAAGCGGGTTATGTCGGTGAGGACGTCGAGAACATCCTGTTGAAGCTAATTCAAGCCGCGGATTACGACGTTGAGAAAGCGGAGCGCGGCATTATCTATATCGACGAAATCGATAAAGTAGCCCGCAAGTCGGAGAATCCGTCCATTACGCGTGACGTATCCGGCGAAGGCGTGCAGCAAGCGCTTCTGAAAATCTTGGAGGGCACGGTTGCATCCGTACCGCCGCAAGGCGGCCGCAAGCACCCGCACCAAGAGTTCATCCAGATCGACACGACAAACATTCTGTTCATCTGCGGCGGCGCATTCGACGGCCTGGAGCAGCTGATCAAGCGTCGTATCGGCAAAAAAGTGATCGGGTTCAATTCCTCCGGCGAAATGCAAAAAGACCTGAAGCCGGGCGAATACTTGTCCATGGTATTGCCGGAAGATCTGCTTAAATTCGGTCTCATTCCGGAATTCGTAGGACGTCTTCCGGTCATCTCCACTCTGGAGCCGCTTGACGAAGATGCGCTTGTTCGGATTCTGTCCGAGCCGAAGAATGCGCTTGTGAAGCAGTACCAGAAGCTGCTGGAGATGGACAATGTGAAGCTCGACTTCGAGCCGGCGGCACTCGACGCTATCGCGAAGGAAGCGATCAAACGCAATACAGGCGCACGCGGACTCCGGGCGATTATCGAGGGCATTATGCTTGAGGTCATGTATGAAGTGCCATCGCGCGACGATGTCAGCACTTGCCTTATTACCGAGAAATCGGTACAGGACAAAATCATGCCTGAGCTCTCCGCCAAAAAAGGCAAGAAGAAGGAAGAAAGTGCTTAACTCTGATATAGGATGATGAGTCCACCCCATGGTCTTAGTGCGTTCGCACCCGGCCATGGGGTGGACTTTCGTGTTTTAATGTAAGATAATATAAATGATTCATGATTCCATACATCTTCCAATTCGGTAAGCATGTATGGGCATTTACATCCGAGGCTTATGGGTCTTATACGTTTGATGGGAGAGATCACTTATGTATTTGCGTCAGGACACAGTTGCGGTGAAGGTTGGAGATCTGACGATCGGCGGCAGCAATGAAGTTATTATTCAAAGCATGTGCACAACCAAGACGGCCGACGTGGAAGCAACCGTCGCGGAGATTTTGCGACTGGAGGAAGCGGGCTGCCAGATCGTACGCGTAACCGTGAACAACAAGGAAGCCGCGGATGCCATTAAAGAAATAAAGAAACGCATTCATATTCCGTTAGTTGCGGACATTCATTTCGATTACAGGCTCGCACTTGCCGCCATCGAAAATGGTATTGATAAAGTCAGAATCAATCCGGGCAACATCGGTCGCCGCGAGAAAGTGGAAGCCGTAGTTAAAGCCTGTAAGGAAAAAGGTATTCCGATCCGTATTGGCGTCAATGCGGGCTCGCTTGAGAACCATTTGCTGGAGAAGTATGGTTATCCGACACCAGAGGCAATGGTAGAGAGCGCCTTGTTCCATATCGGCATTCTGGAGGAGCTGGACTTCCACGATATTATCGTGTCGCTTAAAGCTTCCGATGTGCCGATGGCAATTGCGGCATACAGCATGGCGGCTGAGAAAATCAAATATCCGCTCCATCTGGGGATTACGGAAGCGGGTACGCTTCATACCGGCACAATCAAGAGCTCTGCGGGTATTGGCGCCCTGCTGGCGATGGGGATCGGCAATACGGTGCGTATCAGCTTAAGCGCAGACCCTGTTGAGGAAGTGAAGGTAGCCAGAGAGCTGCTGAAGACATTCGGCCTTATTACAAATGCGGCAACGCTTGTATCTTGTCCGACTTGCGGACGCCTCGACATCGACTTGTTCTCGATTGCCAACGAGGTGGAAGAGTATATATCCAAGATCAAAGTACCGATCAAAGTATCCGTGCTTGGCTGCGCGGTGAACGGCCCGGGCGAAGCACGCGAAGCGGATATCGGCATTGCCGGCGCTCGCGGCGAGGGCATGCTGTTCCGTTACGGAGAGATGATTCGGAAAGTGCCAGAGGCGGAGCTGCTTAACGAATTGAAAAAGGAAATTGATGAGATCGTGCGCGTATTTGAGGAAACAGGCGAAATCCCTGGCCGCAAGAACCATGCACACGCTTAATCGCTGAACAACGAAGAGGACTTTACCCTTTACAGGGCAGAGTCCTCTTTTTCACTTGGCTTCCGTTAGCATTAAGCCGGTGGCTGCTGGGAGGAAGGCTGCAGTAATTGCTTCAGCTTTTCGATGAGTAGTAGAAAGTCCTCTTTGGATAGCTCGGCTTGTCCGATGGCGGCTTCCAGCTTCTCCAAGGCTGCATATTGATCATTCAAGACGACCTTGATTTGATCAACAGCTATGATTGTGGCTGCTAGAAGCTTTTTGATATCATCGACGCGCATAGTTAGACACCGCCTTTACCCGGGACTTGATTTCTTGATTGCTTTGATGGCGTCCAGCAAAGCTTTTCGATGCTCCTTCTGCTGCTCCAGAACCGTTTCGACTACGGATTGGATGGATTCGAATTTAATCGTCGTCTTCCTTGTTGCTTGCATTCAACATCTGGATTAGCAGATAAAGAATAATCGGGAGAGCGAGGTTGTCTGCATACGTGATATTGAATGCTTGTCCTCCCAAGCTCGTCCATTGTGATGCTTTCATGATTTGTGCTTCTTTTTGTTTTTGTGCGATGTGATGATTTCGTCTAGCAGTCTTGCCAAACCGTTAGGCCAGTCCAGTCCCGCGACATAGAAGGCAAGCGCATCCTGGTCTCCGAATTTGGGCGAATCGTCTTTGCCTTTAGCGCCATCCGCTCCATTCTCGTCGTCGCCTCCGTGTCCCGGAGCGCCCTGCGCCACTTTACCCGTTACTGTCTCTTGGGTGTGAGGTGCTTGTTCGTCTGTGCCTGCCGTGCCGTTGGCGCTGTCATTGCCCGACTTCCCGTCTTGGCCTGTCGCATGCGCCTCATTTCTTGTCTCACTCAGGTGGATCACCTCTTTTCCTGTTGATATTCATAAGATATGTCGGAAGGACAAGAAAGGTCAGGGTGAGTTGTCCGAAGGCGCGAGCCTTTTTGTTGTGGAGACAAGGAGGGGGACAATTGAAAATGCTACTTTCGTTGTCGGAAGGCGATTATTCCGCATGGCAAGAGGCAATACTGACTTAATACGGATAAAGTTGACGGAGAACATCAGTAATCTCGCAGTACGCCAATAACCGCCGTCTTATGTTTGCGCTTGAAAGGAGCGGGTGAGAAATGAATTTAAGTCTTGTATTAATGTTGGTTCAAGTGTTTTTTGCGGTTGTCATTGGTCTGTATTTCTGGAATTTGCTTCGGAATCAGAAGACGAACCGCTCAGCGGTGGATCGCGAGTCGAAGAAAGAGATGGATAAGCTCAGGAAGCTGAGATCGGTATCGCTGACCAAGCCGCTGGCTGAGAAAACTAGACCGCAGACGATGGGCGACATCATCGGTCAGCGCGATGGCCTCAGGGCGCTTAAGGCAGCGCTTTGCAGCGCCAATCCTCAGCATGTCATCATTTATGGACCCCCTGGCGTAGGCAAGACAGCAGCAGCCCGTGTCGTGCTGGAGGAGGCGAAGAAAAACCCTTCTTCACCGTTTTTGCCGGAAGCAAAATTTACGGAGATTGATGCAACAACAGCCCGCTTTGACGAGAGAGGCATTGCCGATCCGCTTATCGGTTCGGTGCATGATCCTATCTATCAAGGTGCGGGAGCGATGGGGGTTGCAGGGATTCCCCAGCCGAAGCCAGGTGCTGTAACGAAAGCGCATGGGGGTATTCTATTCATCGATGAGATAGGCGAATTGCATCCCGTTCAGATGAATAAGCTGTTAAAAGTGCTGGAAGACCGGAAAGTGTTTTTGGAGAGCGCTTATTATAATTCGGAAGACGCGAATATTCCGCTCTATATCCATGATATCTTCCAGAATGGCTTGCCGGCAGACTTCCGCCTGGTCGGGGCGACAACACGTTCGCCGCAGGAGATTCCGCCTGCTATCCGGTCGCGCTGTATGGAAGTGTTCTTCCGCCCGTTGCTTGCCGATGAGATAGCATTGGTAGCAGAGAACGCTGTGAAGAAAATCGGCTTTGGTCCTTGCCCGGAAGCGATTGATGTCGTTAAGCGCTATGCAACTAATGGCAGGGAAGCGGTCAATGTCATTCAATTGGCGGCAGGCGTAGCCTTATCGGAGAAGCGCGATCAAATATCGGCGTCTGATATTGAATGGGTGGTCAATAGCAGCCAGATTCCTCCGCGTCCGGACCGTAAGGTGCCAAGCGAGCCTCAAATCGGCTTCGTGAACGGTCTTGCCGTATATGGACCGAATATGGGAACGCTGCTGGAGATCGAGGTAAGCGCCATAGAAGCACTGAAAGGCAAAGGACAGTTTACGATTACAGGCGTTGTGGATGAAGAAGAGCTTGGCGGCGGCTCGCGCACGCTGCGCAGGAAAAGTATGGCGAAGGGTTCCGTAGAAAATGTGCTGACCGTGCTCAGACGCATCGGGCTTCGTCCGCAGGATTACGATCTGCACATTAACTTCCCAGGCGGTACGCCGATCGATGGTCCATCGGCTGGCATTGCCATGGCAACGGCCATTGCGTCCGCTATTACAGGCGTGCCTATCGACAATAAGCTGGCGATGACGGGCGAGGTTGGCATCCATGGCAACGTGAAGCCTGTTGGCGGCGTACTGGCTAAAGTGGAAGCCGCATTCCAGGCCGGTGCCGTGCAGGTTGTCATTCCAAAAGAGAACTGGCAGGCGATTTTTGGTAATTTGGACGGCCTGAAGGTCATACCGGTTGACAAGGTAGAAGAAGTGTTCGACCTCGTATTTCCCCAGTCGGCACGGGCAGAAGAGCAGTCTGAAAAACCATTTGGAACAGATGCTTTTATCTCGACAAACGTTCCGTATTTGCAGGCGGATTCAGCTGAATGATAATATAAGGTAGATGTTAATGAATGGAGGTGCTGGTATGGGACCTGGCAAATCGAAAGGTCGTCGTCTGCCCTTGCTTCCGCTAAGAGGACTGCTCGTGTATCCCAGCATGGTGCTCCACCTGGATGTGGGCAGGGACAAATCGGTTCGCGCGCTGGAGAGAGCGATGGTAGAAGATCATATGATTCTGCTTTGCTCGCAGTCGGAAGTGAATATTGAAGATCCGACCGAAGAGGATATCTATAAAATCGGCACCATTGCGAAAGTGCGGCAAATGCTCAAGCTTCCGAACGGAACGATACGCGTCCTTGTGGAAGGCGTCGTGCGCGCGGAAGTGCAAAGCTACGTGCAGAATGACCAGTACTACGAAGTACTGGCGAAGGAGCTCCCCGAGCAGGAGACCGATGATCCTGAAGTGGATGCTTTGATGCGGACGGTGCTGAGCCAATTCGAGCATTATATCTCCTTATCCAAAAAGGTAACGCCGGAGACGTATGCCGCAGTATCGGATATCGATGATCCGGGCAGGCTGGCGGATGTCATTACCAGTCATCTGTCGCTTAAGATCAAGGATAAGCAGGATATTCTGGAGACGATCGACGTCGCAGCAAGGCTGGAGCGGCTGCTCGACCTGCTGAACAATGAGCGTGAGGTGCTTGAGCTGGAGCGCCAGATCAACCAGCGTGTCAAGAAGCAGATGGAGAAGACGCAGAAGGAATATTATTTGCGCGAGCAGATGAAGGCGATCCAGAAGGAGCTTGGCGACAAGGAAGGTCGCGCCGGCGAAGCGGAAGAGCTTCGCGCGCAGCTGGCAGAAGCGGGCGTGCCGGAGTCTGTGATGGAGAAGGTTAACAAAGAGATCGACCGTCTGGAGAAGATGCCGCCATCCTCTGCCGAGGGAGGCGTCATCCGGAATTATATCGATTGGTTACTTGCTTTGCCGTGGAGTAAATTAACGGAAGACGATCTTAGTTTGTCGAAGGCCGAAGAAATTTTGAATGAAGACCATTATGGTCTTGAGAAACCGAAGGAGCGCGTGCTGGAGTATCTGGCGGTGCAGCAGCTGGTCAAGAAGCTGAAAGGCCCGATTCTGTGTCTGGTGGGTCCTCCCGGCGTCGGCAAGACTTCATTGGCCCGTTCCGTTGCCAAGTCGCTTGGACGCAAGTTCGTCCGCATTTCACTGGGCGGCGTCAGAGACGAAGCAGAAATACGGGGTCATCGCCGTACATACGTAGGCGCGATGCCAGGCCGCATCATGCAAGGCATGAAGACCGCTGGCAGTCTTAACCCGGTATTCTTGCTGGATGAGATCGACAAGATGGCATCCGACTTCCGCGGCGATCCTTCTTCCGCTCTGCTGGAGGTGCTGGACCCGGAGCAGAACGGAACGTTCAGCGACCACTATATCGAGGTGCCGTTCGATCTCTCGAACGTCATGTTCGTCACGACGGCTAATGCGCTCCATAACATTCCGCGTCCGCTGCTGGACCGGATGGAGGTGCTCTACATTCCGGGGTATACCGAGCTTGAGAAGCACCAGATCGCTGTACGCTATTTGCTGCCTAAACAGAAGCGGGAGCATGGTCTTGGCGAGGAGCAGCTTCAAGTCAAGGAAGAGGCGCTGCAGCTTCTTATACGGGAATATACGAGAGAGTCTGGCGTGCGTAATCTGGAGCAGCAGATTGCGGCGGTGTGCCGGAAGGCGGCCAAGCATTTTGTCGCTGATGAAAACAAGGATTCTGCCGAAGCGCTTACGGTGGATGAAGAGCGGATCAAGGAATGGATCGGTCCGCCGAAGTTCAGGTATGGCCTTGCCGAGAGCGAGAATCAAATTGGCGCGGTTACGGGGCTGGCATGGACAGAGGTGGGCGGCGATACGCTTGTCATCGAAGTGACGGTCATGCCCGGCAGTGGCAAGCTTACGCTGACAGGCAAGCTGGGAGATGTGATGAAGGAGTCGGCTCAAGCCGCCTTCAGCTTCACGCGTTCCCAAGCGGAACAGCTCGGCATCGATCCCCAATTCCATGAGAAGAATGATATTCATATTCATATACCCGAAGGCGCAATTCCGAAAGACGGACCATCTGCGGGCATTACGATGGCGACAGCGCTGATCTCGGCGCTGACGAACCGGCATGTCGACAAGGAAGTGGCTATGACGGGCGAGATTACGCTGCGGGGAAGAGTGCTTCCGATCGGCGGGCTCAAAGAGAAGTCGCTCGCAGCACATCGTGCCGGTATTAAAAAAGTGCTGTTGCCCAAAGACAATGAGCGCGATCTGCGCGATATACCGGACAGCATTCGCAGCGAGCTGGACTTTGTGCCGGTAAGCCACATGGACGATGTGCTTAAGCATGCCTTGCTGCCGGCAGCAACTGAAGAGAGGGCAGGGACAATCATTTCATGAAAATACTAGACGCACAATTTATTATAAGCGCGGTCAGTCCGCATCAATATCCGGAGGATGCCTTGCCAGAGATCGCTCTGGCGGGGCGTTCCAACGTCGGGAAATCATCCCTGATTAATAAGCTTATCATGCGCAAAAACTTGGCTAGAACGAGCTCGCAGCCGGGCAAGACGCAGCAGCTCAACTACTACCGGGTGAATGACTCGGTCTATCTGGTGGACTTTCCGGGCTATGGATATGCGAAAGTATCCAAGACGCAGCGGGAGAAGTTCGGCGAGATGATCGAGACCTATCTGCAGAGTCGCGAGCCGCACAAACTGCAGCTTCTCGTTATCGATATCCGTCACGAGCCGTCCAAGGACGACGTGCTGATGTATCACTGGCTCAAGCATTACGAGATTCCCACCTGCATTGTTGCGACCAAAGCCGACAAGATTCCGCGGTCGAAGTGGGACAAGCATATCAAGATGATCAAAACAACACTGGAAGCAGACCCGCGCGATTCCGTCGTGCTCTTCTCTTCCGAGACAGGGCTTGGCCGCGAGCAGCTGTGGGATGTAATTAACGAAGCGATTGCCACATAAGGCAGAAAGTACGGGAAGTTCTCGTATAATTTAAAGAATACAGTGCAATTGTTGCGATTCCTTCTGGAATCCTCCGATTTTTCTTGAAATATGCGCAAAAATGAAGGCTGGCCGGCAGGAATAAAAATGATGGATCACGTATAATAAACATAAGCAATGCTGAAAAGGCTGCTACTGGCGCAAAAGTCGGTGGGGTCTCAAAGAATTGAGGAGATTTTTATGGCTAAGCGGCTAGCCACAGAGTATGTAAATGCCAAACTGCAGTTAAATCAAGAAGAAATGTCAAAGTTCATCGCTTTTATGGAGGATCAGCAGCTGCGCATGCAGGTATTGGTACTCGATAACGGCAACCAGGAACTCCTTCTTCACGATATCGCAGGGAGGGAAGAAGTCCGATTGACCTTCGAGCGAAGGCAAGGATATTATGTTTGCGAGCTTTCTTGCCGTCTTGTAGAACCTAAGCTGACCAACGCGCTTCGCAAAGCGGTGACCGCTTTCCGGGGCAACGCGATCGTCAACCGCATTTACAGCCATTATACGATGATCTATCACTATAGGAACGGCGCCGTCCAGAAGATTGTGGAGAGCTCGGAAGCCGGCGAGCGTATCGTGTTCGAACACAAGGATACGCTGGGTCAGCTGGAGCGTGTATTCCGCAGTCGACTGATTGAACGGGAGATCGGCTTGATTGGGGGCGCGGTGAATGAACTGCTTGATCTGCGCAACCAGACAACCGACCGCGTTGAAATTGCCACCATTGACCAGAGGCTGACGGAGCTTACTCACAAGCTGTTTGTGCTTGAAGCGTAGAAGCACACGGGAACGCCCGAAGCAAAAAAGGAAAGGCCGGTAAGCCGGTCTTTCTTTTTTTATAGGCACGGTTTCAGGACAATCTGCTCGTACATAGATTGATACGTAACGGAATGAGCTGCTGCCAAATGGAGCCTAAATAAAAAAAGGTATTGCATTTCTCGCGGATAGATGTTATTTTTATTCTCGTTGAAAACATTGTTGCTCTACAATATTAGGAACCAGGATTCACTCAGGACATAGTTATGTTGCGAGAGATTAGTCCCTCGGGAAGTGAATGACGTAGGTCCTAGCGGATGAAATTTTTTAAACATTTTATTCCTAGGAAGGGGGAACCGGAAGATGGAATACTCAACTTTCGGAAGACACGTTGCTGTTGATGCTTGGGGTGTAGATTTTGAATTGCTGAACAGCGCTGAATTTTTGCAATCTCACATGGTAGAGGCTGCTGAAGCTTGTGGCGCAACTGTAATGTCGGTACAATCCAAACAATTTGAACCTCAAGGCGCGACGGTACTCGTGCTGCTGTCGGAGAGTCACCTCTCGATTCATACGTACCCTGAGAGAGGCTTTGCTGCGCTTGACTGCTATACCTGCGGTGAAACTGTTGATCCTCAGCTCGCGATCGATTACATGCTGACGGTGCTTAAGCCAAAGACGACCCACGCGAAGAAGCTGGTTCGCGGCATGGGCGAGCTGCAAGTCGAAGAACCGAAAATGAAACAAATCGAGCTTGTGTAAGGCTCATTATTGTAAGATACGGGAATAACCATGGAGCCATTCCATGGTTATTTCTTTGTGAATTCAGGGCATACTGTGAATGTATTTTTCAAACATTATTCATAAATGAACCCAATATGAATGTCGAACTATGCTATAATATTCGATAACATCAAGGGATTGGACCAGCATCAGAAGGAGGCAGGAGATCACACATGCACATTATCGTAGTAGGTCTGAATTATAGGACAGCTCCTGTAGAAGTGAGGGAGAAATTCGCATTTGCCGAGCATGAGCTGCCGGCTGCGCTTAAGGGCCTCATGGAAACGAAGAGCATTATGGAATGTGTTATCGTGGCTACGTGCAACCGGACGGAGATTTATGCCGTAGTGGATCGCCATCATCTATGCGGTCATTATATCCGAAGCTTTATGGAGAAGTGGTTCAATCTGCCTCGTGCGCAGTTTACAAACCATTTATATATGTATGAGGACGTCAAGGTGATCGAGCATCTCTTCCGGGTAACAAGCGGACTGGATTCCATGGTGATTGGCGAGACTCAAATTTTGGGACAAGTGAAGGATGCCTTCTTGCTGGCGCAAGCCGAGAAAAAGACAGGCACAATCTTCAACATGCTGTTCAAGCAAGCCGTGACAATGGCCAAGCGCGCCCATTCGGAGACGATGATTGGGGAGACGGCGGTGTCGGTCAGTTATGCAGCAGTGGAGCTTGGCAAGCAGATCTTCGGCCAATTCAACAAGAAGACCGTTATGGTGATCGGAGCAGGTGAGACGGGTGAGCTTACAGCCAAGCATCTGTATGCGAATGGGGCGGACCGCGTGCTCGTCGTCAACCGTACGTTCGAGCGTGCCGCAGCGTTGGCTGACAAGTTCAACGGCGTGCCATGCTCGATGGAAGAGGCGGCCAAGAAGCTGCATGAGGTCGATATTATTATCAGCTCCACCGGAGCGAATGGTTATGTGCTGAACCGTGAACAAGTGAATCAAGCGATGCAGCGCCGCAAATCAAAGCCGCTCTTTATGATCGATATTGCGGTTCCTCGGGACCTCGACCCGACGATTGCAGCAGTAGAGAACGTCTTCCTGTACGACATCGACGATTTGGAGGGCATTGTGCAGAGCAACCTGGAACAACGCCGTCAGGAGGCTGCGAAGATTGAAGTGATGATCGAAGAAGAAATCAAGCTGTTCGAGCATTGGTACAAGACGCTTGGCGTCGTGCCGCTTATCCGGGCCTTGCAGACGAAGTCGGCAGAGATCCATGAGGATACGATGAACAGCCTGACAAACAAGCTGCCTGATCTGGACGAGCATGAGCTGAAGGTCATTCGCAAGCTGACCAAAAGCATCGTCAATCAAATGATGCAGGATCCTATACTTCGTATCAAGGAAATGGCCGGCGAGAAACGGGCGGATGAAGCGATGGACATGTTCGTGAAGCTGTTCGCACTGGAGAATCAGCTGGAACAATCCCGTGAGCAGGAGTTGGCTGCGGCCCAGGAGCCAGCGTCTGCTGCCGTACAACCTAAACTCGTGCATTCCCATGCCGCTCCCGTATTTGCCCGCCCATAACCGGCTCATCACTTTGATATCGAAGTACTCGCCTGTCAATCCGTGAAGGGCTGTGAAGTGGAGGAGCTATGGAAACGGCTAACTGGATATACGACGCGATACTTTATATTTACGCCCTGAGCCTGCTGTTTTACTTTTCCGACTTTATGCATGCAAGTCGGAAAGCGAAGCGGATAGGCACAGGGCTCCTTGTTTTTGTATGGATATTGCAGACTGGCTATCTGGTAGCCAAGCTGTACTTGGGACACCCCGATCAGAACACCTTCTTATATTGGCTGGCCTTCTCTTGGCTGCTCGCCACGGTGTCTCTGGTTATCAGTCGTTTTTTTCATATTGATTATATTGTGTTTTTCGTGAATGTGGTCAGCTTCGCGGTTCTGGCCCTTAATTTGTACAGCGGGATGGGGGGCGGCACATCCTATGAGCCTTGGCAGGCAACAAGAGAGCTGCTAATCGTCCATATCAGCCTGGTGTTATGCGCCTATGTCGCGCTGACGATTGGTGCGCTGCTTGCCGGGATGTATCTGTTCCTCCATCACCGGCTTAAGCGCAAGCGTTGGTCACAGGTTGTGCGCAGGTATCCCAGTCTGGACACGATCGAGCGTTTCGCCGATCGCGCCGTCATTATCGGCGTTCCCTTGCTGGCCATGTCGCTTGCAATTGCGACCGTGTCGCTGATCGTGGAGGGCAGGGCGATGCTGCTGCTGGACTGGAAGGTGTTGACCTCCTTTGCGTCCCTTGTCATGTATATTGCCTATGTGTATCAACGGGCAGTGAAGGATCGTCCCGGCCATCAGTTGGCCAAGCTTTATATCGTTGCCTTTTGTATGCTTCTTTTGAATTTGCTGACGAACTCATTTTCTTCATTCCACTAGCGGCAACAGGAAAGGATGGACTCCGGCATGGAAGACTGTACGCCTGGCGGCTTCTACCCCGTAGCATTAAGGCTGTCCGGCAAGCTCTGCATGATCATTGGCGGAGGCAAGGTGGCCGAGCGCAAGCTCAAAGGGCTATTGGAGTCGGGAGCTGACCGGATTGAGCTCATCAGCCCCGTTGTGACGGAGGCCATCGAGGCATGGGCTGCTGCCGGCCGGTTGATCTGGCGGAGCCGTCCATATGCGGCATGCGACATAGAGGGAGCTTGGCTCTTGATTGCGGCGACCGACGGTCGCGCGCTTAATGCCAGCCTTGCGATGGAAGCGGACAGGCTGGGCATCCTGTCCAATATTGCGGATGATTATGAAAGTGGAAGCTTTATTACGCCAGCCGTTACGCGCAGGGGACCGCTGGTAATCACGGTTACCACATCAGGAGCTAGCCCCGCGCTGGCTAAGGCGCTGAACAAAGAGCTGGACGAAAGATACGGGGAACGCTATGGTGAAGCGGCAGCGAGGCTTGGAGAGCTTCGCAAGCTAATGTTGACTAGAGCAGGTATTCGCGAGGAGAGGGATGAGCTGCTCCGGCTGGCATCGAGGGAAGCGCTTGACGGAGGAATAGAGAATATAACCGCGGATCAATGGTTAGAGAGCTTGATTGCAAGGACTAAAGGGAGGGCTTAATCGTGAGCAATAACTCGAATGGACAACGCGTAATCGTCGTAGGAACCCGCCAAAGCGCGCTTGCGCTGACGCAGTCAGGCCAGGTGATCGACGAGCTGAAACGCATTAGCGAGCAGCAAGGCTTGGGTTATACGTTTGAAATCCGCAAGATTGTAACGAAGGGCGACCGGATTCTGGATGTCACGCTGTCAAAGGTTGGCGGCAAAGGATTGTTCGTCAAAGAGATTGAACAAGCTCTTCTGGATGGAGAGATCGATATCGCTGTACATAGCATGAAAGATATGCCGTTCCAGTTGCAAGAGGGCTTGATGAACGGCGCTACGCCAAAGCGGGTTAATCCGCTTGATTGCCTCGTGACGCGGGACGGTCAGGACCTGGATTCGCTGCCTCAGGGAGCTAGGGTCGGGACGAGCAGTCTGCGCCGAGCCAGCCAGCTCAAGAACAGAAGACCGGATTTGCAGCTGGAATCGATCAGGGGCAATATCGATTCCCGTATTCGCAAGCTGGAGACAGAAGGCTTCGACGCGGTCGTGCTCGCTGCTGCGGGCTTGACGCGTATGGGATGGGAAGACCGCATCTCGGCACTCATTCCGGAGGATATATGTATTCCAGCCGTCGGTCAAGGCGCGCTTGGTATCGAGTGCAGGGAGAGCGACTCGCAAGTTAGGGAGCTGCTTGCTCTACTTAATGATCGGGAGACAGAGATTACGGTTCTTGCTGAGCGAAGCTTCCTTGGAACGCTTAACGGCGGCTGCCAGGTTCCGATTGGGGCTCATGCAACGATTGTGTCGGAGGAGGCAGACGGCCCGGTGCTGGAGCTGACTGGTATGGTGGGATCGCCTGACGGAGAGACGCTTCTGAAGGAGATCAAGCGAGGAAAGGATCCGGAGAAGCTGGGTAAGGAAGTGGCCGAGTCGCTTATTGCAAGCGGCGCCGACCGCATTCTGGCGGAGATCGGGGGCTAAAGCCATGAACAAGGGGAAGGTTTATTTGGTTGGCGCGGGTCCAGGAGATCCGAAGCTGATCACCGTACGAGGATTGGAGTGCTTGAAGGATAGCGATGTGGTCGTCTATGATAGGCTGGCTAGTCCCAGATTACTGAGATATGCCAAGCCGGGCGCGGAGTTGGTCTATGTCGGCAAGCTGCCGGATCGCCACACGATGAAGCAGGAGGAAATTAACCGGCTGCTCGTGGATTTGGCGCTGGCAGGCAAGACCGTTACTCGTCTGAAAGGCGGCGACCCGACGATCTTCGGACGGGTTGGCGAGGAAGCGGAGCTGCTGCAAGAGAATGGCATCGCATTTGATATCGTGCCGGGGATTACGTCAGCTATTGCTGTACCTGCCTATGCAGGCATACCGGTGACGCATCGTGACCTGGCCTCCTCCTTGTCCATTGTGACAGGGCATGAAAGCCCGGATAAGCTTGACCGCTCGATTCATTGGGACAAGGTGACCAATGCGACAGGTACGCTGTTGTTTCTAATGGGCGTGGCCAAAATCGGATATATTGCGGATCAACTGATCAAGCACGGCAAACCTCCGCAAACGCCTGTCGCTCTTGTTCGTTGGGGGACAAGGGTGGAGCAGGAAACGATTGTCGGTACACTTGAGACCATTGAGGCCATTGTGAAGGAAGCGAACTTCCAGCCTCCAGCCATCATTATCGTCGGCGAGGTTGTCCTTCAGCGGGAGAAGCTGAAGTGGTACGAGAACAAGCCCTTGTTCGGGATGAGAGTGATGATCACCCGCGCAAGAGCGCAGGCGAGCGAGCTTGCGGATGCGATTGAGTCGCTTGGCGGAGAACCGTGCGAATTTCCCGTTATCGACATCCGGGAGCCTCAGGACGAGCAAGTTAAAGATGCAATCCGGACGAGTCTGGAGCAAGCCGAGAGCTACCAATGGCTCATGTTCACAAGCGTGAACGGCGTTGATTATTTCTTCCGGTATCTGCGTCGCTTCGGCATCGACATGAGGAGATTCCATGCCGCCCGCATTGTTGCTGTTGGTCCCAAAACAGCAGAGGCGCTCGCCGCAAAGGGACTAACCGTTGAGGAACTGCCCGTACAATTCTATGCGGAGTCTTTGCTTGATCGGGTAAGCGAGTGGCTGAGGCCCGGAGACAAGGCGCTTCTGCCGCGCGGCGATCTGGCGCGCGAGGTTCTCCCGAAGGAGCTTAGGGCAAGAGGTGTTGAGGCTGTCGAGATCGACGTGTACGAGACGACGCTGGCCGATACGCAGGATGATCTGGCGCTGGAATGGCTTCGTGAAGGCGGCATTCATATGATAACATTCACCAGTTCGTCCACAGTGACGAACCTGCTTGAAGTATTGCGGCGCAGAGGCGTCGAGGAGCCTGTGAAGCTTCTCAAGGACATTCCGATTGCGAGCATCGGGCCAATTACAACCAAGACAATCCAAGAGGCTGGACTGCATGCAGCTGTCGAAGCAGAGGCTTCGACACTGGACAGCTTGCTTGAAGCGATCACTGTCTATAATCAGGGAAGGAGAGGTTTATGATGAGTTTTCCAATCGTAAGACATCGCCGACTGCGCAGAACGGCCGGGCTTCGCAGCCTGGTTCGCGAGAACGTGCTAAGCGCAGATGATTTTATATATCCATTGTTCGTTACCCATGGCAAGGAGGTTAAGGAAGAAATTCCATCCATGCCGGGGGTGTATCACCTGTCCATGGATTTGCTGGAGGCGGAGATTCGTGAGATCGTCGCACTTGGCATCAAGTCCGTTCTGCTGTTCGGCGTGCCGGATCATAAGGATGCGCACGGATCGTCGGCTTATGATCCGAACGGCATCGTGCAGGAAGCGATCCGCGCAGTGAAGGGCTGGGCGCCTGAGCTAGTTGTCGTGGCTGATACTTGCCTGTGCCAGTTCACAGATCACGGACATTGCGGAATCGTTCATCAGGATGAAGCTACCGGTGTGGCGGTCGTTGATAATGACCGCTCGTTGGAGCTGCTAGTCCGTACGGCTGTCTCGCAAGCCGAGGCAGGCGCAGACATCATTGCGCCATCCAATATGATGGACGGCTTCGTACATGCGATTCGCG
This sequence comes from Paenibacillus sp. NPDC057967, assembly GCF_042887015.1. Classification (NCBI taxonomy): domain Bacteria; kingdom Bacillati; phylum Bacillota; class Bacilli; order Caryophanales; family Paenibacillaceae; genus Paenibacillus; species Paenibacillus sp. NPDC057967. Next base: position 574,592 of record NZ_JBHVQB010000003.1, on the reverse strand, counting down.
CGGGCCTGGATGAAGCGGGCTACAGCGATATTGCCATCTTGTCTTATTCGGTCAAATATGCGTCGGCCTTCTACGGACCGTTCCGCGACGCGGCTCATTCGGCTCCGCAATTCGGGGACCGCAAGACGTATCAGATGGATCCGGCTAATTCGCAGGAAGCGCTGCGCGAAGCGGAGTCCGATGTGGCGGAAGGCGCGGACATGCTGATGGTCAAGCCTGCGTTGTCCTATCTGGATATTGTCAAGACGCTCAAGGAGCAATTCGATCTTCCTGTCGTGGCGTATAACGTTAGCGCCGAATATTCGATGGTTAAGGCTGCAGCAGCAAACGGATGGGTCGATGAGCGTGCTATCGTGTTGGAGAAACTGACAAGCATGAAGAGAGCGGGAGCCGATATCATTATTACGTATCATGCCAAAGACGCTGTCCGCTGGCTGAAGGGAGAATAAAGCGATGACTGAGAGCAACAGAAGACGCAATGATACACGTTCCGCCGAGGCGTTCGCCAGAGCGAAGAAAGTGATTCCGGGGGGCGTCAACTCCCCTGTTCGCGCGTTCAAGTCGGTAGGGCTCACGCCTGTCTACATGGAGCGCGGCGAAGGCAGCCGCGTTTATGACATCGACGGCAATGTCTATATTGATTATGTGGCTTCGTGGGGACCGCTTATTATGGGTCATGCCCATCCTGAGGTAATTGAAGCGCTTCGTAAGTCGGCAGAGCGCGGGACGAGCTTCGGCGCGCCTACTGAGCTGGAAACGCTTATGGCCGAGCTCGTATGCGAGCGCGTGCCTTCCGTAGACGTCGTACGGATGGTGAACTCCGGTACGGAAGCGACGATGAGCGCCCTGCGACTTGCCCGGGGTTATACGAAGAGAAGCAAAATTATGAAATTCGAAGGCTCCTATCATGGCCATGCGGACAGCTTGCTGATCAAAGCGGGCTCCGGCGTGGCAACGCTGGGCTTGCCTGACAGCCCTGGCGTTCCGGAGCATGTAGCTTCCCATACGATTACGGTGCCTTACAACGATATCGAGTCCGTTAAGCTTGCCTTTGAGAAGTTCGGAGAAGAAATCGCGTGCATTATCGTTGAGCCGGTAGCCGGCAATATGGGGGTCGTGCCGCCGCTTCCGGGCTTTTTGGAAGGCTTACGCGATGTGACCACGCAATACGGCAGCCTGCTGATCTTCGACGAAGTCATGACAGGATTCCGTGTAGGTTACCAGTGCGCGCAAGGGCTGTTCGGCGTTACGCCGGATTTGACTTGCTTCGGCAAGGTCATCGGCGGCGGACTTCCTGTCGGCGCTTACGGCGGCAAACGGGAGATTATGGAGATGATTGCGCCAAGCGGTCCAATCTATCAGGCGGGCACCCTCTCAGGCAATCCGCTTGCGATGGCAGCCGGCTATACGACATTGAAGCTGTTGACGCCGGAGACGTATGAGCTGCTGGAGAGACAAGCCGTCCGTCTGCAGCTTGGTTTCGAAGCGAATGCGAGCAAGCATGGCATTGCCTCGACGATCAACCGTGTAGGTTCTATGGTCTGCCCGTTCTTCACGGAGAAGACCGTTATTAACTATGAGACGGCGAAGACAGCCGATCTGGAACGATTCAAGACATATTTTGCGGCTATGCTTGATCTGGGTATCAGCATTGCGCCTTCCCAATTTGAGGGCATGTTCATCTCCGCAGTCCACAGCGATGCGGATATCGACGAGACAATCGCTATTCAGGATCAGGTGCTGAGCCGTCTGTAATCAAGGTAGAGGAGGCTCATGGCATGTTGGAGCTGGATCACTATATACGCAGAACCGGGGAATGGCTGTTGCTGGATGCAGCTGCGCTGCAGAATCATGCCTCAGAGCTATTCCCTGATAAAGCCGAGATGCCAGGGCTACAGGCCGGCAGTCATCCGCATCATGTGCGGCAATGGCTGCTGGCCTCTTCCTTGTTCCCGGCCAAATGGGTCAACCGGTTATTTTCTGTAGGAGGAATCAAGTGGGTCGGCGATAGCATCGGACTGCTGGCCTTTCCCGCATTGGACCCAGCCAAAGACAAGTCATATCGCAATTTGGCAAGCGGTCCGCCGTCCCAGTCCACAGCCGTTCCTGCTGTGTTGTACGAGGACGATTATTGTCTTGTGCTGAATAAGCCGGCAGGCATGCCGGTTCATGCCGCTTATGAGGGGCATACCGGCACACTGGATGAAGCTGCATGCAGGCTCATGATGGAGAAGAACGACCCTCTGCCGATGCGGCATATCCACCGCCTGGACGATGAGACCTCCGGACCGGTCCTTTATGCCAAAAACGATCTTGCGCAATGGAAGCTCGATGAGGCGATGAGGGAGAAGGAGATCGACCGTATCTACGTTGCCGCCGTGCAAGGTGCGCTAAGGCAGGACAAGGGGAAGATAGACGGGCCCATTGGCAAAGACCGCCATCATGCTTCCCGCAGGCGCGTCACGCCGTCGGGGGATGCGGCTTTGACGACGTACGAGAAGATACGGCAGCTGGATGGCATGACGATCGTCCGTCTCCGGCTGGAGACGGGAAGGACGCATCAAATACGCGTCCATATGAGCCATATCGGCCATCCGCTTGTCGGGGACACCCTCTATGGCGGCTCTAGCAGATTGCTTGGCCATCAGGCTTTGCATGGTGAGAGACTGGTCTTCCCTCATCCGCTGACAGGCAGGCTGCTGGACGTGCAGTCGCCTTGGCCGGACTGGCTAAAGCGCTTGTCTCTAGAAACTCGTTCCTGAATAAAATGACAGTCATGCTCCCGACCTATCTACCATATAGATAAGTAGTGAATGTACAGTTAGCCCAAGCATTCAGTACGAAGGGAGGAATATGTCATGTCAACAGGGTCGAACGGATTGCGATTTGACGTATATGAACGGGTTCATCTGCCCGATGACGTCGCAGGAATTGACGAGCTGGAGGAGATCGAGCTTGTTCCCCGTATACAGGTTATTGATCAGGGGGACCAGGCAATATTGAAGGGTCAGCTGCTACTAAGCGGTGTCTATCGCGGACAAGATAGCGCGGCAGGACCGCTTGCGCTGGAGCATTGGATACCGGTAGAAATTTCTTTGCCCATGAACCGGGTGTCCCGGCTCGATGACATTTCAATCGAAATCGATAACTTTGATGTGGACCTGCTGTCAGCCCGCACCTTGAACATTACGGGGGTACTCTCGCTTCGCGGCATATCCGTTGAGCCGGTGGAGGAAGAGGGATTGCAGTGGGAGGATGAGTCTTTTACGGCAATCCATCAGAGGGCGCTGCAGGAGCCCAATGAATTCGAGGACGACTCGGATACTAAGGTATACCAGGGGCTGTTATCGAATGAGGCCGAATCGGAATACCAGACAGCGAGGGACAGCGAAGAGCAGGGCGCGGACGAAACCTACATAGCGGAACAAAGTGCGCAGGCCGCCGAGTGGCAGGAGGCGGCAGAAGAGCAGGAGATACCGCTGGCGCCAAGGGAAGAGCTTTCTGAGGATAGCTGGCTGCAGTGGAATGCACAGCCGCAGCAAATGGAGCAGAGCCAGTCCTATCAGCAGGCCTCTGCTCAGCAGCCATACCAGCAGCAGGGCATCTCGCAGCTGGCATCGCTGTACCAGCAATTCCAGCAGCCTGCATATACGCCGCAGCCCCCACAGTCTGCGCAAGTGAGCAGGGAAGAAGCGGAGTGGAGCGAAAGCCAGGCTTATCGCCCGGAAGAGGAGACAGAAGCCGCAGAGGAGCCTGTATTCGCGCAGCATGAGGGAGAGCTGTCCATTCAACCTGAGGAAGAGGCGCCGGTATTCCAGGAGCTCGAAGCGGAGGCGGAGCCTCGCAAGCCGCAAGAGGTGCAGATCGCATTCACCGGCAAACCGCCGGCCGGGGCGAATGAGGCGCAAGGGGATCTCGGCTTCCGTACGCTGCTGCAGTCCAGCAAACGCGAGCAAGCCGCCCGGGAAGCTGCCGAGCAGACGCTTACGGAGCAAGCGGAGGCTGCAAGAGCCCAGACAACATCCGAGGAAGAGATCGAGTGGAAAAAGCTGTTCCTCAGCAAGCAGGCCGAGGAGAATGAGTTTCGCAAAATCCGGGTATGCATCGTGCAGCGCGAAGAAACGCTGGAGCAGATTGCGCTCCGTTACAGCCTGAATCCGCGCGAGCTGCTTGTTCATAACGGCTTGCATGAATCTTCGGTTGCCGAAGGTCAGCTGTTATATATTCCATAATGCCATGGCAGGCAGGCTGTCTAAATGGTGAAGTCTTTCACCCAAGGATGGCCATCCCTTATTGGATAAGTGGATTACAATTAATGGCGTGCTCAGGAGTATCATTCCTGGCATAGCCATTTTTTGTGTCCAGACCAGGCTTTTAAGAATAAGCGTTTTGAAGGATATCACTGAATAGCCGAAAAAACGGAGTAAGAAATACTTTAGAGAAGCGAAGCGTGAAGCCACACGCCACTATTTTGCTCCAATCGCCGAATCAGCGTATTTAGTTGTGTCACACACCGCTATTTCGCTCCAGTTTCCGAATCATCACCATTTAGTTGTGTCACACACCACAGTTTCACTCCAATCTCCGAATCAGCGCATTTAGTTGTTTCACACACCACTGCACAGGCGGCAACAAACGAAGCAAGATATGTTCTGGAGAAGCGATAGCGTTCGCCTGTTATCTGGAAGAATATATCTTGCGCAGTTTGTGTGTTTAGACATGAAATGTCTTTTTATCGTTGCACATATGTCTGGAATGAAGATAAGGAACAGTCCTTTATAGCTTTTGCCTATATCGTGATAGGATCAGGTTGACTCCGAACCGCAACAAAGGTATGATAAAACATATATGTGTGACAACAACGTTGAAGGGGATTAGTACGCAGCGAGCCTTCAGAGAGCGGAACCGTTACGCTGAGAGGTTCTGCAGGATGAGACTGCATACGGGTCGCCCCGGAGTTGCCTATACGAACCGCGGGATCATCTCGCGCTAATGTGGGCCGGTAGCAGCCGTTATCTGTTCGAGTGCCGTGAGATAGGATTCTCAGCGGAACAAAGGTGGTACCACGGAAGCATGACCTTTCGTCCTTTATTGACAGGACGAGAGGTCTTTTTGCATGTGTAGAAGAATAAGTGGAGGATGAAATCAATGTCAGATGACCAATTCAAACCGGCAATGCCAACGACTTACGATCCCAAATCGGCAGAACAGAAGTGGTATGAATACTGGGTAAAAGGCAATTATTTCGAAGCGGGCAAGCGTCCTGATGCGGAACCATACACTATCGTTATTCCGCCTCCGAACGTTACGGGCATGCTGCATATTGGCCATGCGCTCGACTTCACGCTGCAGGATATATTGATCCGCACGAAGCGGATGCAAGGCTATGATGCGCTGTGGCTTCCGGGAACGGATCACGCCGGCATTGCAACTCAGACTAAGGTAGAGCAGAAGCTCCGCGAGCAAGGCACTTCCCGCCACGATCTGGGACGCGAGGCGTTCCTGGAGAAGGTATGGGAGTGGAAGGACCAATATGCGAATACAATCCGCGAGCAATGGGCGAAGATGGGTCTGTCCCTGGATTACTCCAGGGAACGGTTTACGCTCGATGAGGGCTTGTCCAAGGCGGTTCGCGAAGTATTCGTTCGCCTCTATGAGAAGGGCTTGATCTACCGCGGCAAAAAGATTATTAACTGGGACCCTGCGGCACGCACGGCACTGTCGGATATTGAAGTGGAATACAAGGAGCTGAACGGCCACCTGTATCATTTGCAGTATCCGCTTAAGGACGGCTCCGGCCACATCACGGTGGCGACGACGCGTCCAGAGACGATGCTGGGCGATACGGCGGTTGCCGTTCATCCGGAGGATGATCGATACAAGCATCTGATCGGCTCCATGATCGTGCTGCCGGTAGTCGGCAGAGAGATTCCGATCATCGCCGACGAATACGTCGAGAAGGAATTCGGCTCCGGCGCGGTGAAGATTACACCAGCTCATGACCCGAACGACTTCGAGGTAGGCGAGCGCCATAGCCTGCCGCAAATCATCGTGATGGACGAGACAGGCACGATGAACGCTGAAGCGGGCCCTTACCAGGGCATGGACCGCTTCGAATGCCGCAAACAGCTGGTGAAGGACTTGCAGGAGCAAGGCGTCTGCGTGCGCATTGAAGACCATGTGCATCAAGTCGGCCATAGCGAGCGCAGCGGCGCAGTCGTTGAGCCTTATTTGTCCACGCAATGGTTTGTTGCGATGAAGCCGCTGGCGGAAGCGGCAATTGCTGCTCAGAAAGCAGGCAAAGGCGTACAATTCGTGCCAGAGAGATTCGAGAAAATCTATCTGAACTGGATCGAAAACGTCCGCGACTGGTGTATCTCCAGACAGCTATGGTGGGGCCACCGGATTCCGGCATGGTACGACGATGCGACTGGCGAGATGCATGTATCCCGTGAGGATATGAAGGGCGACCATCTCCGTCAGGACAACGACGTGCTGGACACTTGGTTCAGCTCCGCATTGTGGCCATTCTCCACGCTGGGCTGGCCGGATCAGACCGAGGACTTAAAACGGTACTACCCAACGAATGTTCTAGTTACCGGCTACGACATTATTTATTTCTGGGTAGCCCGCATGATCTTCACTGCGCTCGAATTTACCGACGAGATGCCGTTCAAGGACGTGCTGCTGCATGGCCTTGTACGCGACAAGGACGGACAGAAGATGTCCAAGTCGCTTGGCAACGGCGTAGATCCGCTTGACGTCATCGAGCAATATGGCGCTGATGCGATGCGCTTTATGATTTCGACGGGCAGCACGCCTGGCCAGGACTTGCGCTTCCGCTATGAGAAAGTAGAGCAGGCGCGCAACTTCGCGAACAAGATTTGGAACGCTTCTCGTTTTGCGCTGATGAACCTGGAAGGGTTCAGCGCAAGCGATATTGATATTAACGTGAAGCTGGGCACAGCGGACCGCTGGATTCTGCATCGCCTGAACGAGACTGTACACGATGTGACAAGAATGATCGACAGCTATGAGTTCGGCGAGACCGGCCGCGTACTGTACAACTTTATTTGGGACGATCTATGCGACTGGTACATTGAATTCTCGAAGCTCAGCTTGAATGGCGGGGATGAAGCGGCGAAGCGCGCGACGCAATCAGTGCTGGCTTACGTGCTGGACCGGACACAGCGCCTGATTCATCCGTTCATGCCGTTTATCAGCGAAGAGATTTGGCAGCATCTGCCGCATGAGGGCGAGACGATTACGCTGGCTCCTTGGCCGACATACGAGACGGCGCTGGAAGCTCCTGACGCGGTGAAAGAGATGGAGCTCCTCATGGAGATGATTCGTGCGGTGCGCAATATCCGGGCTGAAGTGAACGTGCCGATGAGCAAGAAGGTCGAACTGCTGATCAAGCCGGCTGGAGAGTTCGAAGCTGCAATTCTATCCCGCAACGAAGAGTTCATCAAGCGCTTCTGCGGCACGTCCTTGCTGGAGAGCGGAATCTCCATTGCCGCGCCGGATAAGGCGATGACCGCCATTATTACGGGAGCGGAGCTATACTTGCCGCTTGCAGGCCTGATTGACATCTCGCAAGAAATTGCCCGGCTGGAGAAAGAACTGAAGACGCTGATCTCTGAGGTAGAGCGGGTGGAGAAGAAGCTTGGCAATGAAGGCTTCGTAGCGAAGGCGCCTGCCAAGGTTATCGAGGAAGAACGCGCCAAGATGGCGGACTACGCCGAGAAGAGAGACAAAGTGCTGGCACGCATCACAGAATTGCGAGGTTAGTCCTAAAGCGGAAGAAGGGATAGACATGACAGATACAACGATGCAACAGCATAGGGAGAGCGAAGCTCTCCCTACCTATCAGACGGCGACGGATTGGATCACGGGCCTTGTGCCGTTCGGCATCCGTCCCGGACTTGACCGGATTGAGGCGCTCATGGAGCGTCTTGGCAATCCGCACCGCCGATTGAAGTTCATTCACGTTGCTGGAACGAACGGCAAGGGATCGGTATGCGCGTATTTGACCAGCGTGCTGTTCCAGAGCGGATATGATGTAGGTACGTTCACATCGCCTTATATCACGAAGTTCACTAACCGGTTTCAATATAACGGCAAGGACATTGAAGAGAAGGATCTGATGGTTCTGGCTAATGAGCTGAAGCCGCATGTCGAGGCAATCGCGGAGACGGAGCTCGGTTCGCCGACGATGTTCGAAGTATCAACAGCGCTCGCAATTCTTTATTTTGCCAAGGTAACTTTCCCGGATTATGTTGTTTGGGAGACCGGTCTTGGCGGTCGGCTGGATGTGACCAATATTGTCTATCCGGTTATATCTGTTATTACCAATGTCGGACATGATCATATGGACCGTCTTGGCGACACGCTTGCGCAAGTGGCGGAGGAGAAAGCGGGCATCATTAAGCCAGGCATTCCTGTCGTCAGCGCAGTAACACAGCCGGAAGTGGTCGACGTGATTCGGCGGGTAGCCAGCGAGAAGAGCAGCACGCTGTATATGCTCGGCGAACAGTTCAGTGAATCGGCTCTCGATGTGAGGGAGGATGAGCAGCAGTTCCGCTTCCAGGGCATGTTCCGGACGATCGATCCGCTTCGCATCTCCCTTAACGGGGCGCATCAGCGGACGAATGCGGCTGTGGCTGTTATGACATTAGAGGTGCTGCGGCAATATCAGGCGCTTGTCGTCGATGACGACGCCCTGGAAGAGGGATTGCTCAAAGCGGCATGGCCGGGCAGACTGGAGATGGTGAAGCGCGATCCTCGCATTTTGCTTGACGGCGCCCATAATCCAGAAGGTGCGGAGATGCTGGTGAAGGCCTTGAAAGAGACTTATAAGTACGAGCGTCTTCATGTTGTGATGGGGATGCTGGAGAATAAGAATCATCGGGAGACATTTAAGCATATACTACCAATAGTGGATACGCTTATCTTAACCGAGCCCGATTATCGGATGAAGATGGAAGCGCAGGACTTGGCTGCTATCGTAGAGGAGCTGCGCCAGGAGCTGCAAGGCGGGAAGCCGTTCGAGCTTGTCATCGAGAAGGATTGGAAGCAGGCATTGCAAACATTACAACAGGTTACCGGGTCTTCGGATCTTGGGGTCGTGACAGGGACGCTTTATTTGATAGCGGACGCTCGCGCCCGCTTGCTGTACAACTCGGATTCTGAAAAAGGTTGGTGAACCGTCTTTGAATACGGCAGAACACGTTCATTTCATCGGGATCGGCGGTTACGGCATGAGCGCGATTGCACGCGTCATGCTGGAGATGGGCTATAAGGTAACCGGTTCCGATGTCGCGCGGCAGGAGCTTACGGAGAAGCTTGCTGCAAAAGGGGCTGATATTTATATCGGCCATCAGCCGGAGCATGTGCGAGGCGCCGATCTGGTCGTGTACTCGACAGCTCTGACGAGCGACAATGTGGAGCGCAGAGCGGCGGAAGAACTTAATATTCCGGTGCTGCATCGCGCCCAAATGCTGGCAAGGCTAATGAATGCGGGGAAGGGCGTTGCCGTAGCGGGAGCGCATGGCAAGACGACTACTTCCTCCATGATCGCACTTGTCATGGAAGCATGCAAAGCCGATCCTACTTACATCATCGGCGGAGAAATCGTTAACGTTGGCACCAACGCGAAAGCCGGAAAAGGTGAATATGTGGTGGCGGAAGCGGATGAGAGCGACGGCTCTTTCCTGCAGTATCATCCCTCCATCGGGATAGTTACGAACATCGAGCCGGATCATCTGGAAAATTATGATGGCGACTTCGAAAAGCTGAAAGCTGCCTACGTGCAGTTTCTTCAGCAGGTGAAGGATGGCGGCAAAGCAATCGTCTGCGCCGACAGTGAGACGGTAAGGGAGCTTCTGCCTCATATCTATAAGGATGACGCGGACCGTGAAGCGTCCCAGCTCGTTACGTTCGGCATTCATGAGGACGCGATGTACAAGGCAGACAATGTCATTCTTGGCGACCGCAAGGTATCCTTCGATATGTTAAAGCACGGCGTGCTGCTAGGCAATATCGAGCTGTCTGTTCCCGGACTTCACAATGTGTCGAACGCGATGGCGACCGTCATAACCTGTCTGGAAGCGGGCCTTGATTTCGACGCGATCAAAGCGGCGATCAGCTCCTTCCGCGGAGCTAAGCGCCGGTTCCAGGTACTCGGGGAAGTGAATGACATTCTCGTTATTGACGATTATGCTCATCACCCGACTGAGATTCAAGCGACCATCAGCGCGGCCAAGGCAACAGGGAAACGCATCATTGCCGTATTCCAGCCGCAGCGCTATACGCGAACGTTTTTCCTGTTCGAGCAATTCAGCAGATCGTTCTCGGAAGCGGATGAGGTTATCATTACGGATATTTACTCTCCGGCTGGCGAGAAGCAGATCGAAGGCGTGACCTCCGGCAAGCTGGTTGAGCTGATTCGCAAGAACAGTCATGCCAAAGCGGAGTATATCGCAACCAAGGAAGAAGTGCTCAGCGTGCTTAAGGAGCGGGTCGCTCCAGGCGATCTGGTGATCACGATGGGTGCAGGCGATATTTGGAAAGCGGCTGACGCTTTGGCCAAATATTTGACTTCCGTATCATCTTGATTCTTTAAACGAATAATATAAGAAGCGAGGCTGTCTTTAGACGGCCTCGCTTCTTTTTTTGAATCTCTCATTATCCCGTCATAACTCTCTTTTTCATTTCATAGACTAATAGCAGACAATGGGACGAGGAGAGATGGACATGAAGCCAAACAACCGGATAACCTATCGTTTTGATCAACATGGCCAGCAGATCGGCAACAAGGAAGACAAGCAGCCGCGAATGGACGAGCAGCGGAGGAAACAATCGCCAACTGGCAATGTAATCCCCTTATATCAGCCGTTGGCTTCGAATGGTATAGATGACACTCATCCATGGGAGGGCGCCTTCCATGAGGATGTCGGCGCACTGGAGAAAATGATCCGTGATTCTGCCGATGGTTCAGAGGAAAAAAATTATGCGGCGCAAGCGGGGTTCCGAGGCCCTAAACGGAACCATAGCGCAGATCGGGAGTCTGAGGAACACCAGAAGCTTGAGTTGGCTGATCCGTGGTCTTCCCTGCAGCATGATATTTCCATGCCGGAAGTGAAGGAGAGAAAGTCTGCATATGATTGGGGCGGCGATCGTGACCATCAGCCGGTGCTGGAGGAAGAAGGGCCGATTGTTCGCAAATCAGGCGGACCATCATGGTTCAACGTCTTCCTGTCGGTTGCAGGTGCGCTGGCGACGGGCGCTCTGTTCGGTTACTTTATTCTGACCTTGTTCACGGGCGGTATCATCTGGCCTGGAAGCGCCCAGAATGGCAAGTCGGTAGAAGGGAATGGTGTCACGCTGGACGATGTTGTGAATCTTCCAGTCACCGGAGCCATCGGGGAAGAAGGCAAGGAGAATACCGGTACAAAGACTCCGCCTGCCGCGCAGCCGGATAAGCCTTCCGCTGCAACGGTAAGTCTGGGCGGAGAACAAGCGTATTCCGTGCTGCAATACGGCGTGTTCAAAGGAACGGAGGGACGCGATGAAGCTCTTAAACAGCTTGCGGCAAAAGGATTGCCAGGCGCCACGATTCATTCGGGAGATTCCTATTATGTGTATGCGGGTCTAGCGATGAACCAGAAGGAAGCCGGGGTGCTGGCTGCCCAGATGCCAGATATGCTTATTTACAAAAAAGAGCTGAAGCTTGCTCTCCCGGATAAGCTTGCCTTCACAGGCAGCGAAGATGACGCCAGGCTGTTCTTTGACCGCACGCATGGACTGGTTGCTGCGTGGTCGTCGCTGATTGTGACGCAATTGGAGCAGGCCGAGCTGTCCCCAATCGGAGGAGCTGCATCCAAGGCGTGGCAAGACAAGCTCAGTGAATGGAAAACCTCTGCCGAGACGATGAAAAAAGGGGTTGGCAACGGCAAGGAAGGTGATTATCTAGTGAAGCTGACGGATGCGATCAGCGATGTCGGCGACGCGATGCTCGCTTATGACAAGGCGACGAGCAAAGCGAATCTGTGGAAGGCTCAGGAAGCCTTGATGCGCGCTGTACTGGCCCAAAAAGAATGGTTCGAGTCTATGAGCGCATTGTAAAGAGCGGGCAACCTGCGTATAATAGAGTTAGGTGTCATTTCGTGGCGAAAGGGATTGAACGATGAAGAAAAATGGCTGGATCCTTTTCTTGTTTATCGTGCTTGGACTTGTAGCCGGCGCTCTTGTAGCCCGCTGGCTGGAGCCCGTTCAAGGGCTGTCTTTTTTGACCAAGCCGATCGTGACAACCTGGTCGCCTGCGCTTGACTTGTATGTGCTCAGCTTTGATTTCACGCTGAAATTGCAACTGAGCCTGTTCAGCATCGTTGGGGCGGCGCTCGCTATTTGGCTGTATCGCAAGATGTAGGATGCGGTCCGGCGATTGGACCATTATCGCGATTGGATAGGCAATCTAAGGAGAATACGAAGCATGACAACCAATCAAAATGTAATCGAATCGATAAGCCGGATCGTACTGGCTTCATCGTCACCGCGCCGGAAGGAACTGGTCGCATCTCTAGACCTTTCCTTGCCGGTTTATATTTTGTCTACGGATGCGGACGAAACGGTCCTTGACCACTGGACACCGCAAATGACCGTAGAGGAGCTCAGTCTGCGCAAAGCGACAGCGGCGCTGGCGATGCTTCGCAAGCGGGAGGACAAGACCGCCGGAACCTCCGATCTAATTATTGCTGCAGATACGATCGTGGCGCTGGATGGAGATATTCTGGGGAAGCCGCGGAACGACGATGAGGCGGCAAGCATGCTGGAGAGGCTGTCGGGACAACACCATGACGTCTTTACAGGTATTGCTTGCATCGCTGCGGATTCCGGCAAGACGCTGGTCGCCAGCCGGAGAACCAAAGTGAAAATGAAAGAGCTTGGCAACGAGCGAATCAGGCGCTATGTGGCGACTGGCGAGCCTCGGGACAAGGCAGGCTCATATGGCATTCAGGGACTTGGATCTACGTTTGTGGAAGAAATTGAAGGCTGTTATTTCAACGTCGTCGGCCTTCCATTGTCGTTATTATCCGATATGCTGGAGCATTACGGCATACGCACTGTTTAAGGGAATGTATGACCGCGTCATGAAGAGGGATGAAGTATCATTATTTTGAACAAGAAAGCAGGTTAGGGACATGGTTGCGCATACATCAGGTTTGCGGAATGTCCCCCATGAAGAACGTCCAAGAGAGCGCATGATGACATATGGGGCTGAAGCTTTAAGCCATGCGGAGCTGCTGGCAATATTATTGCGGACAGGCACCCGGAATCAGTCTGCTGTACATGTAGCAGGCACGATTCTGAAGCAATGCGGAAGTCTGCGCAATTTGATGGACATGAGCATGGAAGAGTTGACGGCCATATCCGGAGTCGGTCCGGCCAAGGCGCTCCAGCTGCGTGCTGGGATCGAGCTTGGACGGCGTATTACAAGGAGCAGGCTTGGCGATGTCACGACGGTGAGAAGGCCGAAGGATGCTGCCGACTATATTATGGAAGAGCTTCGTTACCTCAAGAAAGAGCATTTTGTATGTATGTTTCTCAACACCAAAAACCACATTATTGCCCGGGAAACATTGTCAGTAGGAACGCTTAACGCATCGCTTGTGCATCCAAGAGAAGTGTTTCGGGCAGCGATCAAATATAACAGCGCATCTATTATATGCGCACATAATCATCCTAGCGGCGACCCTGCGCCAAGTCCGGAGGATATCTCCTTGACGGGGAGATTGGCGGAAGCGGGACAGTTGGTCGGAATTGAACTGCTCGATCACCTGGTTATCGGAGACGGCAGATTCGTCAGTTTGAAGGAGCTAGGCCATCTGTAATATAATATAAGGGATTGTCGTAATGAGAAGGGAGCAAGAACATGTTTGGAAGCTTTTCGAAAGATTTGGGAATTGATTTGGGTACGGCAAACACTCTTGTTTATGTAAAAGGAAAAGGCATTGTCGTAAGAGAACCATCGGTGGTGGCTCTGCGTACTGATACAAAAACAATCGAAGCGGTTGGCGAACAAGCCAAAAAAATGATCGGCAGAACACCGGGCAACATCCGCGCGATCAGACCGATGAAGGACGGCGTTATCGCAGACTTCGATACAACGGCGACGATGATCAAGTATTTCATCCGTTCCGCTCAGAAGCAGCGGTCGTTGTTCCCGCGTCATCCGAACGTGATGGTCTGTGTGCCTTCCGGTATTACAGCTGTCGAGCAGAGAGCGGTAGAGGATGCAGCCAAGCAAGCAGGCGCGCGCGAAGCGTTTATCATCGAGGAGCCGTTCGCAGCGGCTATCGGAGCCGATCTTCCGGTATGGGAGCCGACTGGCAGTATGGTTGTCGATATCGGCGGCGGTACGACTGAGGTTGCCGTTATCTCGCTGGGCGGCATTGTAACTAGCCGTTCGATCCGCGTAGCGGGCGATGAGATGGATGAGGCGATTATTCAATACATCAAGCGACTCTATAATTTGATGATCGGCGAGAGAACGTCGGAGCAGCTCAAGATGGAGATCGGATCGGCGCTTCAGCTGGACAAACCGGAGACGCTTGAGATTCGCGGCCGCGATCTGGTATCGGGCCTTCCGAAAACACTCGCGATTACATCGGATGAAATTACGGATGCGCTGACGGATACGATTAATGCAATCGTCGATGCGGTCAAGATTACGCTAGAGAAGTGTCCGCCGGAACTGTCCGCCGACATTATGGATAGAGGGATTGTGCTAACAGGCGGCGGAGCTCTGCTACGGAATATGGACAAGCTGCTGCAGCGTGAGACGGGGATGCCGGTTATCGTAGCTGAGAATCCGCTGGACTGCGTGGCAATCGGAACGGGGCGTTCGCTCGATAACATCCATTTGTTCAAGAACAGAGGCTCTTCGGGACGTTCCAAGCGCTAAGCCGGTTTACAATTAACAGGAATGGATAAGGGATGGGCAGGTGATCGGGCTGTTTAATCTAATGAGGAATAAGCGAGTATTCATGCTTATGATCGGATTGATATTGTTCATTGCGATCATCGGCTTCTCATTAAGTGATCGCAAGGAGCTGACCTGGCCGGAGAAGTTTCTAAAAGATACAACCGGTTATGTGCAGCAATGGTTCTACAAGCCCGCTGGTTATATAGCGGGCTTCTTTGAGGATATCGCAAAACTGCGTCAAGTCTATGAAGAGAACGAACAGCTTCGCCTGACTGCGGCGGCTTACGCCCGCGACAAGGTGAAATATAATTTCATTCAGAAGGATAATGAGCGGCTGCAACGGGAGCTTAATTTCACCGAGCAGCAGAAGCAGATGCACAACTATAATTACTTGATCGCGCAGGTTATATCGGTCAACAACGATGCGAACAATCGTACGATGAACATTAATCTGGGCTCGAAAAACGGCATTAAGCCGAATATGGCGGTGACGACAGTCGACGGACTGATCGGCTTGGTCAGCTCTGTCACGCCTTATACGGCTGCTATTACGCCGATTACCGAGCTGAATGAAGTATCCATTACGTTTAATTCCATTGCCGCTACGATTGAGGGACGGGAGAATGAATCGTTCGGTATCTTAAGCAGCTACAACCGCGATACCGGCATGCTGGTCATGACGAAGATTGCCGAGACCGACAAGATGGAGATCGGCGATACCGTCATTACATCAGGTCTTGGCGGCATCTATCCACGCGGACTCCGCGTCGGTACTGTGGAGACGAAGCAGGTCGGCGATTTTGGCCTGACGTATACCGCCTCAGTTAAGCTGTCTGCCAGCTTCGATCACTTGACGGAGGTATTCGTCGTTCAGCCGCCGGAGACACCGGAGGAGCAGGAATGAGCATGAATCGGATAGTTGGCCTCATGCTGCTTCTATTCCTACTTGAGGGCGCCATTATGCCGTGGATTATTCCAGCCGGGTTCGGGGATCGGATCATTCCGCACTTTATTTTTGTCATTGTGCTTTATTCGGCTCTCTATGGCAATCGCCACCAGGCATTAATGCTGGGTGCGGGCTTTGGCTTGCTGCAGGATTTGATCTATTATGGGCATTTGATCGGCGGACATTTCTTCATGATGGGTCTGATCGGCTATTTTACCGGCGTGCTGCTGGAGCGCAAGCGCGTGACGGTGATGATGGCGCTGACGGTCATCGGCTTTGCTTGTATCGTATACGACACGGCATTGTTCTATATCTACAAAGTATTCCGAATTACCGATGCTGCCTACGCATGGGCGCTGCTGAATCATATATTGCCAAGCTTGTTTCTTCAACTCGCGTTCGCGCTTGCTTGCTATATTCCGGTCAGACGCATATTCGAATCCCGCAGCAAGGCTTTGCCTGATAGCGACGATGAATAATCCTGCTTGCAATTGCAGGAATTCGGCATAGCCAGCAAGAATTCATTAGGTTGGGGAGGGACGGTTGTGACCGAGAAGCAGCATATCATGATTAAAGGCGTCAAGGAAGGTCTATTGTTCCTTCTCGATGATCAATGCGAATTCGATGCATTGCTAGCCGAATTGCAATATAAGCTGGAGAAGACTCACCAGCAGTTGCTGACCGGACCGCTTGTTCATATTCATGTCAAGCTGGGTTCGAGAATAGCTACCGATGAGCAAAAGGAGCAGCTTGCAAGCATTATCCGAGCTCAAGGCAATCTCATCATCGGATCGATGGAGTCAGATTTGCCGGAGCCTTTGGACCATACATCAAACACATCCAAACTTCATGTCATCACGTCTATCGTGCGCTCGGGGCAGACGCTGGAGCATGACGGCGATCTCTTGCTGATCGGCGACGTGAATCCGGGCGGTACCTTGTTGTGTACGGGCGATATCTATGTACTGGGCGCGCTGCGGGGAATGGCTCATGCCGGTGTAGCGGGGCGGATGGATGTCGTCATTGCTACGTCACTTATGAGGCCGACACAGTTGCGTATAGCGGATGTCGTAAGCAGACCGCCGGAGGAATGGCTGACCGGAGACGCTGCGATGGAGTTTGCTTATTTGGAAGAAGGACAGATGCAAATCGACAAGCTATCTCAATTATTCCGAATCAGGCATAATCCTATAATGTTTAAAGGGGTGTAGAGCATGGGAGAAGCGATCGTGGTAACATCGGGCAAAGGCGGAGTAGGCAAAACGACGACCTCAGCCAATATCGGAACAGCGCTTGCGCTGCTAGGCAAAAAAGTATGTTTGATTGATACCGATATCGGGCTTCGCAACCTGGATGTTGTGATGGGCCTCGAGAATCGGATTATATATGATCTGGTAGATGTAGCGGAAGGACGGTGCCGCCTCAGTCAAGCACTTGTCAAAGACAAGCGGTTCGATGAGCTGTATATGCTCCCCGCTGCTCAGACAAAGGATAAGGATTCCGTCAAGCCGGATCAGATCCGGAATATGGTGCAGGAGCTGAAGCAGGATCATGATTATGTGATCATCGATTGCCCAGCAGGCATCGAGCATGGTTTCCGCAACGCGATTGCGGGAGCGGATCGCGCGATTGTGGTGACAACGCCGGAAAATGCCGCTGTTCGCGATGCGGACCGCGTCATCGGTTTGCTGGAGGGTGATAAGATCCCGTCCAAGCTTGTTATTAACCGTATCCGCCAGTCCATGGTGAAGAACGGGGAAATGCTTGATATTGACGAGATCTGCCAAGTATTAGCCATTGATTTATTGGGGATTGTGCCGGATGATGATAAAGTTATTTCAGCGGCCAATAGCGGTGAGCCGACCGTCATGAATCCGGCTTCCAGGGCAGCGATCGCCTATCGCAATATTGCACGCCGCATTCTGGGCGATATGGTGCCGCTTATGGTGCTGGACGAAAAGGCGGGTGCCTTCAAGCGGTTCCGCAAGTTCCTGGGAATAGGATGATTGCCTTGTGCTTAACAAACTGAAAAAACTGGATTGGGGCATCTTGATCATTCTAGCTTGTCTGATGGGGATTAGCGCACTTGTAATCCACAGTGCGACAGCCAACAATCCGATGTATCACAATAATGACATGAAGCAATTGGCTTTCTTCGGCCTTGGCTTTATCGTCGCCATTGTATCCGTACTGTTCGACTACCGCATCGTGCTGAAGTTCTGGTATGTATTTTACGGCATAGGTGTTGCGCTGCTCATCCTGGTTTATTTCTTCGGAGCCGAGATTAACGGTGCCAAAGGATGGTTCAGACTCGGAGAGTCGATCAACTTCCAGCCAGCGGAAATGATGAAGATTATTCTGATTATCGGTATTGCTTACATTATGGGCAGGCGGCAGGGCGATAAGCTGAACTTTACGAACGATATCCTCACAATTGGAGCTTTTGTATTCCTTCCGTTCCTGCTCGTTATGATACAGCCTGACCTTGGCAATGCCATCATCTATCTGGTTATCGTCATTGGCATGTTGTGGATCGGCAATATCAAATATACGCATGTCGCGATCGGACTTGCGATTGTCGTAGGCAGCATTATGCTGTTCGTCTTTCTGTTCAACAGCTTCAACACGGAAATCAAAGAATATTTGGATGGACACAAGAAGACGCACTGGTATGAACGCATCAATACCTTCATTAATCCAAGCGAAGCCAGCGCGGATGCGCGGCGTCAGTCGCTGAATGCGCAGATCGCGATCGGATCGGGCGGCTTAAACGGCGACGGCTTCCTGCAAGGCGATATGAAGAACGGGGGATTCGTTCCATACACCTATTCGGATTCGATTTTCGTCGTCATAGGGGAAGAGTTCGGATTCCAGGGCGCGGCGGTGCTGTTGCTTCTTTATTTCCTGTTGATCTATCGAATGATTATGATTGCCTTCAAGTGTTATGACAGGCGAGCCTCATTCATTGTCATCGGGGTTGTATCCATGTTCGTATTCCAAATCTTCCAGAACATTGGCATGATGATCGGATTAATGCCAATTACGGGTATTACGCTTCCATTCATCAGTTATGGCGGCACATCGCTGCTTCTCAATATGCTGTCCATCGGGCTGGTATTCAGCATAAAGGCGCATCAGGAAGTTTATGAGCTGGCCGATAATTAATAGTCGAAGAACAAGCATTGGATGCTGGAGCTCCGCTCTGGCAGACGATGCTTTTTTTGTGTAGCGCAAGTGCGAATACTTGTCTCCTTCCTCTCATAATTATGAGTGAAGAGATCTGGGCGGCAGCGGGAGCGGTCGCCGATTCGGGGAGGACAAGCCATGGGACTTAGAGATGACGTGAAGCAGCGCAGACATGAGAAAATTAGAAGTCTGCTCCATCATTATAATGAGATACCGGACAATGGACCGGATAAGCAAGCCAGTGAATGGAACTCCGGCCCAGGCAGCAACATGGATGCCGGTACAACGCACCAAGAGGAACCGGTTGCGAGACATAACGCTGACAAGACCTTGCGGGCTGCTGTTGATCCTTCCGCTTCTGGCAAAGGAAAGGCGAGACCGCTTGATCCGGAGCTGGCATGGAAGCAAAATCCGAATCCTTGGGCTGCCTGGGATGAGGAACGGCAGTCGGGAGAGACTCGAAGCTACGTGAAATCGCAGCATACGGATGACTTTGATCCACCGGGATCAAGCGGGTGGAGGAGATTTCGCAAAGAACTGGCATGGAAATTTGCGGTATCCGTCGCATTATTTGGCGGGATCTGGGCGATGTTTGAAACCGAATATCCCTGGACGGCAAAAGGCCAGGCTTTTGTATCGGAAGCGATGACGAGTGAGATTGATTTTGCCTCTGTGGCTACTTGGTACAAAGATGTATTTGCGGGGGCGCCATCCTTTATTCCGATATTCGGAGGCAGTAGCGGTCAGGCGACTTTGGTGGACGGTCAGCCGAAGCAGCCGGTCGTCTCGCCTTTAGAGAATGCGACGGTGGTCCGGACATTCGCCGAATTGCTGAACGGCGTGGAGTTGGCGGGCGACCCGGAGGCGGCTGTCGTGGCGGCAGAGACGGGAAGGGTCATTCAGGTTTCGGTGCAAGGGGACAGCGTATTGATCCAGCATGCCAATGAGCGGACGACTATATACGGCAAGCTGGCAGCGGTGAATGTAGCCGTCAATGATTGGATTGAAGCGGGACAGACGATCGGCAAGCTGCAGCCGGCCGGGTATGACGGCCATAGCTTCCTGTATTTTGCGGTGAAGCAGAAGGACCGGTACATGGACCCGCTGGACGTGATACCGATTGATTAAATGGGGAGGCATACGCTGGTCGATTCATCCCTTATTCGTAATCGTGATGCTTGCATCCGCCATAACGGGATATTTTGCCGAGCTGCTTACGCTTTTTATTATTGTATTGGTTCATGAATTAGGCCATGTCGTCGTTGCCAAAGGGTTTGGCTGGACCATCCGGGAAGTGAAGCTTCTTCCCTTCGGCGGCGTGGCGGAAGTCGAGGAGGCAGGCGGCATATCGGCCAAAGAGGACGCGATCGTAGCTATCGCGGGACCTCTGCAAAACGTATGGATGGGCGCGCTTGCCTGGGGACTAGGCGCGACGGGTGTCTGGGATGAGGCATGGGCTCAATATGTGGGCGGGGCCAATCTGATGATTGCCTTGTTCAATTTGCTGCCCATTTATCCGCTTGACGGGGGGAAGCTGCTGCAAGCGCTTCTCAGCTATATGATGAATTATTACCGGATGCTGATTTGGTCCGCACGTTTAAGCCTGTTATTCAGTACTTTCATGCTGATAAGCGCTTTTCTTCCCCTCCTCGGCGGGGGAGGCATTCAGCTCAATCTCTTTATTGTCGGCGTGTTTCTATTACTCTCGAACTGGACATACCATCGCAATATCCCTTATTTGTTCTACCGCTTCCTTACCCATCGCAGCAACGCAGCCTCTGAAGCGGGAGACCAAGGCAAGTCTGTCAGCCCGCTTATCGTAAACGGCACACAGTCGATTCTATCCGTCGCCAGGCTGTTCAGCAGGGAGCGCTATCATCTTGTCTATGTGATGGATTCCGCTGCACCGGGCTTGCTTGTGCTTACGGAGGGCAAGATCGTAGAGGGCTGTTTGTCGGGACTAAGCCCGTATCGTGCAGTGAGCGAGCTTTTCAGTTAAACTAGAGAAAAGGCTTGCTGGGAGGGACGGTATGGATGAAACAATTGCTGATGCATATTGAAGGGGATGCGCTGCAAACGGTTGTTTTGCGGGACGGCTGTCTGGACGAGTTTTTTATGGAGAGATCCGGTGGCTTAAGCCTCGTCGGCAATGTGTACAAGGGCAGGGTCGTAAATGTACTGCCGGGCATGGAAGCGGCTTTTGTGGATATCGGGCTCGGCAAAAACGCATTTTTGTACATCGATGATATGCTTCATCCTCATGCGGACAAGCAGCCTAAGCAGAAGCCGGCGGTTGCCGATATTGCATGGCCAGGGCAGGAGCTGGTGGTGCAGGTCGTGAAGGACCCGCTCGGTGGCAAGGGAGCGCGTGTAACGACACACTTCAACTTGGCGGGTAGATGGCTGGTCTATATGCCGAGCGCGGGCTACGTTGGTGTATCCAAGCGGATCGACAGCGAGGCGGAGAGAGAGCGTCTGCGGATGCTTGGCGAGCGTCTGCGCTGTGATGACGAGGGCATCATCATGCGAACGGCGGCAGAAGGCGAGGGCGAAGAATCGCTTGATGCGGACGTGGGCAAGCTGCGTGATCTGTGGCGGGCAGTAGAAGCGCGTGCTGACGAAGCAAAAGCGCCGGCAATGCTCCACAGCGAAGCTGGACTTATGCATCGTGTCGTACGCGATTCACTCATGCTGGATATCGATGAAGTATGGATCGACGGTCCGTCGCGATTCGACGAAGCTTCGCGGCTGCTGGCAGACATGGCTCCTGCGCTTAAGGAACGGCTGCGCTTATATGAGCCGGATGGGAATCCGGGCGGTTTGTTCCAGGCTTTCGGAGTTTCTGCGCAGATCGAAGAAGCGTTCGGCAGGCGCATTCCGATGAGAAACGGCGGCTATCTGATCTGGGAAGAGACGGAAGCGCTCACTGTCATTGATGTCAATACGGGCAAGTACACGGGAACGGACAATCTGGAGGATACCGTCTTCCGCACCAACATGGAAGCGGCTGAGCTTATATCCAGACTGCTTCGCGTACGGGATGTTGGAGGTATTGTCGTCATTGATTTTATCGATATGCAACAGGACGACAGCAAAAGTAAAATTTTGTCCAAAATGACAGAAGAGACCAGACGCGACGGCACCAAATGCACCATCGTCGGATGGACAAGGCTTGGCCTGATGGAGCTGACGCGCAAGAAGGCGAGAGACAATGCGATCCGCCAGATGAACGGCGTATGCAAAACCTGCGGACGAGGCAGTTAGTTGGGCTTTGCAGGGCGTTCCTATCATTAGAATGGAAATAGGTTGTAATAGATTGACGGTTGTGATAAACTGTTTGGGTGTATGTTCCGTATCTTGAGGTGCGAATGTACAGGTACCGCTCCGATCAGGTACATAAGCGCACTGGCTTTGGCCGTGTGCCACCTACATCAGGCGAGTCTTCGAAAATAAGGAGGTGCACCACAATGTTCGCAATTATCGAAACTGGCGGCAAGCAATACAAAGTTCAGGAAGGCGATGTTATCTACATCGAGAAACTGGACGGCAACGAAGGCGAAAACGTAACGTTCGATCGCGTTCTGGCCGTATCTGGCAAGGACGGATTGGTTACAGGAGCTCCGGTTGTATCCGGCGCAACGGTAACTGGCAAAGTCGAGAAACACGGCAAAGGCCAAAAGATCACCGTTTACAAATACAAAGCCAAAAAGAACTACCGTCGTAAGCAAGGTCATCGTCAGCCTTACACAAAAGTAACAATCGGAAAAATCCAAG
This sequence comes from Paenibacillus sp. NPDC057967, assembly GCF_042887015.1. NCBI lineage: Bacteria > Bacillati > Bacillota > Bacilli > Caryophanales > Paenibacillaceae > Paenibacillus > Paenibacillus sp. NPDC057967. Next base: position 551,700 of record NZ_JBHVQB010000003.1, on the reverse strand, counting down.
CGTAAGAGGATTGTTCTATGATTACTGTTACGTTTGTACGCAATGAGACTGACAAGCGCATCGTATCATTTGCGGTCGAAGGACATGCTAAATATGCGAAGCCCGGCAAGGATATTGTCTGCGCCGGCGTGTCGGCGGTATCGGTCGGCACGGTGAATGCAATTGAGACATTGGCGGGGCTCGAGCTCCCGTACACGATGAAGAACGGCTGGCTGTCTTCGGATATTCCGGTTCTGCCCGATGCGGAAGCGGATGGCCGTATGCAGCTGCTGCTTGAATCGATGGCGGTTATGCTCGAGACGATCGCTACATCATACGGCAAGCACGTCGTTATACAGGAGCGGCTGCAATAAGCGGCTCCACCCGGCAAGGCAACAACTTAAGAAGGAGGGATACACCATGTTGAAACTGAATCTTCAGCTATTCGCATCGAAGAAAGGTGTAGGTTCCACGAAGAACGGACGCGACTCCCGCTCCAAGCGCCTTGGCGCTAAGCGTGCTGACGGTCAAGTCGTTACTGGAGGAAGCATTCTGTTCCGTCAACGCGGAACGAAGATCCACCCAGGCACGAACGTGGGCATCGGCAAAGACGACACACTGTACGCAAAAGTGGACGGCGTCGTGAAGTTCGAGCGCCTCGGACGCGATCGCAAAAAAGTGAGCGTATACCCTGTTGCTCAGGCTCCAGTAGCCGCGGCAGTAGAAGCTTAAGACAGAAACGTAAGCGGCTGGCGCCGTCTTCTAGGCGGCACAGCGTACGTTTTGCGGCGGAATAGAAGCCCGGTATAAGTGCGAAACCTATACGACTTGTATTCCGATAAAGCCCCGGCCGGCATTGCTAGGCCCGGGGCTTTTGTGATTTAAAGAGATGACCAAGCTGGATAGCCATGGTATACTGGATGAGCTAGTACATTAGGGTGAAGGTAGGTTCTTGCGAATGGGACGCTTTAGGACAGCGAAGCATTACGCGGCGGCATCCATCTTGCTGCCGGGAAGCGCCACATTGATCTGGCCGGGCAAAGTCTGGCTGACAGCCTTGTTGCTCATCTGGCTTGTCGCTTGTGCGGCAATCTGGATTCGCGAGGAGCGCAAGGAACATCAGGAGCGGCTCGCAAGAACGATCGGAGCCATGCAGAATGCTGGTATTCGCACCTTGAATCATCATCGCCACGATTGGATGAACGACCTGCAAGTCCTTTTTGGCTACACTAGAATGGGCAAGCTGGATAAGACGATCGGGTATGTGGAGAAAATAAGAGAAAGGATGGCTGCCGAAAGCGCCATCTCGAAGCTTGGTTCACCTTCACTAATCAGTTTTATCCAATCTTTCCGGACTGTTACCAATTCGCTTGCACTGGAAGTGGATATAAAGGGAGACCTTCATCTCAACGAGCTGTCTCTGGATGGAGAGGCTGTTGCAGAAACGATCATACATACTATTAATGCATACCGGTTCGCCGTAAAGGCGGACAGTGCGACTCTGTCCGTGTTGAAGCTGGAATTGAGCGCGGATGAGGATGCGCTGTATGCTTCGTTTTATTATGAAGGCGAACTGATGAATGAACAACAATGGAGTCAAAAAATAAAACAGCAGTTGGAGGGTGCGCCGCTGAAGCCTGTCGGCTCCGTGCAGAACTTCTCCAAGGTGCTGCTAAGGGCGGAAATGCGCGCCTGAACGGAGGCAAGACATGTTTGTCGATAAGGCGAAAATTTTTGTAAAAGGCGGAGACGGCGGAGACGGGATCGTCTCGTTCCGTCGCGAAAAATATGTAGAGAACGGCGGCCCGGCCGGCGGTGACGGCGGCCATGGCGGCGATCTGATCTTCCGCGTGGATGAAGGCTTGCGTACGCTAATGGACTTCCGGTATCAGAAGCACTTTAAAGCGCAGCGTGGAGAACGCGGCAAGGTGAAAGGCATGCACGGAGCGAGCGCCGATGATACGATCGTCCGCATACCTCCGGGTACGGTCATCGTCGATGATGACACGAACGAGATTATTGCGGATTTGACGCGTCATGGGCAACAGGTTGTCGTGGCAAAAGGTGGACGCGGAGGACGCGGCAACATCCGGTTCGCGACTGCGACCAACCCTGCGCCTTATATCTCCGAGAATGGAGAGGAAGGCCAGGAGCGCTGGGTTGTGCTGGAGCTGAAGGTGATGGCGGATGTCGGACTCGTCGGCTTCCCGAGCGTTGGCAAGTCCACGCTGCTGTCGGTCGTATCCGGCGCAAAGCCGAAGATTGGCGCCTATCACTTCACGACGATTACACCGAATCTGGGCGTAGTCGATGTAGGCGACAGCCGCAGCTTCGTTATGGCGGATTTGCCGGGGCTAATTGAAGGCGCTCATGAGGGCGTTGGACTTGGCCACGAATTCCTGCGCCATGTAGAACGGACGCGAGTCATTATCCATGTCATTGACATGGCTGCTTCGGAAGGACGCGATCCTTACGAGGACTGGCAGAAAATTAATGCGGAGCTGTCGCTTTACAATGAGAAGCTGGCGGAGCGTCCACAGATTATCGCAGCCAACAAGATGGACATGCCGGAGGCGGCTGAGCAGCTGGAGCTGTTCAAGCAGCAGCTGGAGCAGTCCGGCAGCGAGCGAGTGTACGAGATCATGCCGATTTCTTCACTGACGAAACAAGGTATTCAGGAGCTGCTGTACAAGGCGGCCGATGTGCTGGATACAGTCGCGGTACAGACCGAGATTGAAGAAGTGAAGGACATCGAAGAGCGTAAGGTATACAGCTATGAGAAGAAGGAAGATATTACGTTTACCATCCACCGCGAAGACGAAGTGTTTGTGGTGGAGAGCGAAGGGATCACCCGCATGATGAAGCGGATGAACCTGAACTCCTACGATGCGGTCATGCGCTTCGCCCGTATTATGAGGAAGCTTGGCGTAGACGACTCGCTCCGCAAAGCGGGAGCGAAGGACGGAGATATGGTGCGTGTAGCGGATTTTGCTTTTGAATTTTTTGAAGGCAGCGACTACAATCCTTACGATTAAGCGGAAGAGACGACGAAAGTCGTCTTTTTTCTTTCCAGCCTATTGCCGCATCGTCGGGATTTCGATATAATGTCCACTATAGGTGTACAATTGTCTTTTTGAGGAGGACTGGGATGGCTGATCGCTATTTTGTCGTTCGGGAGGATATTTTGCCGGAAGCGATACAGAAAACCATACTGGTGAAGTCGCTCCTCAGCAGCGGGAGCGCAGCGACCGTACACGAGGCCGTAGAGCGCGCGGGCCTTAGCCGAAGCGCCTTCTATAAGTACAAGGATGGCGTGTACGAGTTGAATGAGATTGCGCGAGAGCGGATTATTACCGTCTCCATGGATTTGGAGCATCGGTCCGGCGTGCTATCGAGCGTGCTTGCACTGGTAGCCAGTCAGGAAGGCAATGTGCTGACGATGAATCAGAGCATTCCATTGCAGGGATTCGCCAACGTCGTGCTTTCCATCGATGTCTCTCAGGTCGCAGGTGATGCTACTGAGCTGATGGAGCTGCTTCGCCTTCAATCGGGAGTACGCAAAGCGTCCATTATCGGACGAGGATAACGAATATAATTTAATAGGCAACGGAGGGAATATATGAAGCAGGTAAAAGTAGGTTTGCTAGGACTAGGAACAGTCGGGACAGGCGTCGTACGCATCGTGGAGGCGCATCAGGAAGATTTGCAAAGCCAGGTGGGGTCGTCCATTATCATCGAGAAGGTGCTTGTGCAAAACAAGAGCAAGTCGCGGAATATTTCGATTTCCCAAGATAAGCTGACGGAGGACCCGTGGGAGGTTATCCGCCACCCGGATATTGATGTAATTGTTGAAGTCATGGGCGGCATCGGTCAAACAAAGGAATACATTCTTGAAGCGCTCGCGCTCGGCAAACATGTCGTAACGGCGAACAAGGATTTGATGGCGCTGCATGGTCCGGAAATTTTGGCCAAGGCGAAGGAGCATCACTGCGATGTGCTGTATGAGGCAAGCGTAGCAGGCGGCATTCCAATTCTGCGTACACTTGTGGAAGGTTTCTCATCCGATCGCATTACGAAAATTATGGGCATTGTGAACGGGACAACCAACTATATCTTGACGAAAATGAGCCAGGAGGGTGCAGCCTACGCCGACGTGCTGAAGGAAGCGCAAGCGCTTGGTTATGCTGAATCTGATCCGACATCCGACGTAGAAGGTCTTGACGCTGCCCGCAAGATGACGATTCTGGCCACGCTCGGCTTCCGTACCAACGTAAATCTTGAGGATGTGTCCGCCAAAGGCATCTCCGCGGTTAGTAAAGAGGATATCCTGTATGCGAAGCGTCTTGGCTATGAATTGAAGCTGCTCGGTATCGCGGAGCGTCAGGATGACCTGATCAGCATCAGCGTGCAGCCAACAATGGTGAAGCATTCGCATCCAATCGCGTCCGTCAACGGCGTGTTTAATGCGGTGTACGTCTATGGCGAAGCGGTTGGCGAGACGATGTTCTATGGAGCGGGTGCGGGTGAGATGCCGACGGCAACATCCATCGTTGCGGACTTGGTCGCAGTAGTTAAAAACTTGAAGTTAGGTGTGAACGGCAAGCAAAGCGGCATCGCGTACAAAGAAACAAAGCTGAAAACCGACGAGCAGATTTCTTCGAAATATTTCATGCTGCTTCATGTGGCCGACCGTGCAGGCGTGCTCGCGCGTATTACGCAAGTGTTTGCGGAATCCGAAGTAAGCCTGGAGTCCGTGCTTCAGCAGCCGAACCCGACGAACCCGGAAGCAGAAATCATCATTATTACACATGACGCGAGCAAAGCCGCGGTCCAGAAGGTGCTCGGCACATTCGAATCGCTGGATGTTGTGCATAAAGTGAAGAGTGTATACAGGGTGGAAGGTTAAGCGGATGAATAATCGCAGAGTTATTGTAAAAGTACCTGCAAGCACCGCTAATCTGGGTCCCGGCTTCGATACACTCGGCATGGCGCTCGGTCTGTACGCTTGGATTGAAATGTCGGCATCTTCTACAGGCGAGACAACATTTGAGTATTATGGCGACGGCATGGATGACTTGCCTCAGGATAAATCCAATCTGCTCTACAAGGTGGCGCAACTGGTCTTCAAGGAAGCAGGCGTGGATTTGCCGGAGCTGCGTATCGCCATGTACAGCGATATTCCGCTTGCACGCGGTCTCGGCAGCAGCGCTTCGGCGATTGTCGGCGCGCTTGTCGCAGCCAACGCGCTGATCGGCAGTCCGCTCAGCGATCATAAGCTGTTCCAGCTTGCAACGGAACTGGAAGGGCATCCCGACAATGTTGGCGCCTCGCTGTTCGGCGGCATTGTCGTATCCGCTTGGGACGGCTCGGAGGCGCAGCATGTGCGGATCGAGCCGAATGAGCGGCTGCAGACGCTGGTAGCCATCCCAGCGTTCCAACTGGCGACGGAGAAGGCGCGCCATGCGCTGCCTTCTCAGATTGCCATGGCCGACGCGGTATTCAACGTGGGCCGCAGCTCGCTGCTCGTCGCAGCACTCGCTAGCGGCGAGCTCGGCTTGATCCGCCATGCGATGCAGGATCGGCTGCACCAGCCCTATCGTGCACCCCTTATTCCAGGCATGGCGGAGATATTGGAGCGCGCCGCCGACTTTGGCGCGCTGGGCGCAGCGCTTAGCGGAGCGGGGCCGACGCTGATCGCATTCGTTGATGCGAACAGCTCGGACAAGGCGGGTTTAGAAGCATTTCTCAAGGGGACACTTGCGAAGGAAGGCATCGATGCGGAGACGTTATGGCTTTCACCTTGCAAAAGCGGTCCTATTGTCACTATAGAGGAAGGACCGAGCGGCAGCGGGCAAGAATCGCTGCTGGATCGAATTAAAGGAGAAGTAAAAGCATGAAGACGATAGCTTTGTTGCCGGCCGGCTCCGTATCGGATGAAGCGGCCAAACATTTATTTGCCAGTGAAGACCGGGTCGAGTGGAAGTATCATCGGCTCATAGCGGATGTATTCAATTCGACAGTAACTGGAATAAGCGATTATAGCGTCATTCCTATAGAGAACACGATTGAGGGTTCTGTAAGCCTTCATATGGATTGGCTTGTTCATGAAGTCGATCTGCCTATGCAAGCGGAATGGGTGTATCCATCCATTCAGAATTTGATCAGCAGACGGTCGGAGCTGTTGAACGGCGCGGGAGAGCTGGACTTCTCCCGCATCAAAAAAGTGATCAGCCACCCCGTCGCTATGGCACAATGCCTGCAATTTCTAAGAGAGCATATGCCGAATGTGGAGACGGAGCATGTGAGCAGCACGGCTGAGGCGGTTCGTATTGTGCGCGATCATCCGGGTGAAGGCATTGCGGCGATCGGCACCCGTATTGCCGCCGCGAATAACGGGCTGGATATGCTTGCGACGGAGATTACCGATCACGACAACAACTATACCCGCTTTATGCTGGTTGGCTCCGAGCCTTACACCGCTCGTAAGTCGGACCGCATCAAGACCAGTATTCTGGTGACGCTGCCTGAGGACTATCCAGGTGCGCTGCATCAAGTATTGTCCGCTTTCGCATGGCGGAGAATCAACCTGTCGCGGATTGAATCCCGTCCGACGAAGAAGAAGCTGGGCAACTATTATTTCTACATCGAAATTGAGATGTCGCTGGATTCGGTTCTGCTGCCAGCGGCGCTTGAAGAGATTGAAGCGATTGGCTGCTCGATTCGGGTGTTGGGTTGCTACCCTAGTTTTTCGTATGAGCAATTGCTTTAATGACTAACTGACTACTTTTTCGGAGGTGTATGGTAAGGTATGGCACAGCAATGGATCTACTTAAACGGCGAATATGTAACGAAAGAAGATGCAAAGGTATCGGTGTACGATCACGGCTTTTTGTACGGTGACGGTATTTTCGAAGGCATTCGCATCTACGACGGCAACATCTTTAAGTGCAAAGAGCATTTGGACAGGCTCTATGATTCCGCCAAATCCATTATGCTGGACATACCTCTAACCTCGGGCGAGATGCAAGCGGCGCTCGTTGAGACCATCCGCCGCAATGAGCTGCGCGACGGCTATATCCGGCTTGTCGTCTCTCGCGGTCCGGGCAACCTGGGACTTGATCCGAGACGCTGCCCCTCCGCTTGGGTGATTAATATTGTGGAACAGCTGTCGATCTACCCGGAGGAGGCCTATAAGAACGGGTTAGTCTCCGTCTCGGTGTCGCAGCGCCGCAATATTCCGGACGCGCTGAATCCGAAGATCAAATCGCTCAACTACCTGAATAATATACTGGTCAAAATCCAGGCTAACCTGGCAGGCGTCGGCGAAGCGATCATGCTGAATGCGCAAGGTTATGTCGCAGAAGGGTCCAGCGATAATATCTTCATCACTAAGAACGGCACCGTCTATACGCCGCCTTGTTATGTAGGAGCGCTGGAGGGCATCACTCGCGGAGCGATTATGCAGTTGTGCGACAAGCTCGGCTACAAGCTGAAAGAAGAGCCGTTTACGCTGCATGACGTCTATATTGCCGACGAAGTCTTCTTCACCGGAACGGCCGCCGAGGTTATCGCCGTGCGCGAGGTCGACGGACGCAAGATCGGCTCCGGACAAGCCGGCCCCATCACAACCCATCTGCTGCAGGAATTCCGCAGTATCGTTAAGGTTGACGGCGTAAAGGTGTACGAGTAGACCGGATATTAAGATAAGAACCAACCCTTTGATCGATTGGAGAGAAGCTTGTGCGCGAAGCACAAGACTTCCTGCATGCGGTGAAGGGTTGTTTTTGCGTATGTAGCGCTGTGTGGTCGGTACGTGGGAGGTTTGTAAGTCGATTTGATCGACTTAAAATGCTCGATGCGTCGGCTTTGCGAGTTTAAGTCGGCCTCACCGATTTAAAACTAGTGATCAGCCATTTTCGGAGCAATAAGTCGGTATCATCGACTTAAAATACCCGTTGCGTCGGCCCTGCGAGTTTTAAGTCGGCCTGACCGACTTAAAACCAGTAATCAGTTACTTTCGGAGATTATCGTGACTTCTGAGATTTAGTAGTTTGAGGCGGCGTTATTTCCCCCATTCCATCGTTTTCAGCAATTTAGTGTTGCTTGGCAGCACTGTTTCCGAACACTCTGCGCTTTTGGCAAATTAGGGTTATATAGCGATGTGATTCTCTTCATTTGGCTGGTTCAAGTAAATGCTGTATCCCTACTACGACTTCCAAGTCGCTTCGACCGACCTAAATCAGGCATAGGCCGCGCTTTTTGCTCAAATAAGACCATCCCATCTACTTACTCTCGTCCGTTCAACTTACCAACTGTCTCCTTATGCCGCGAGACTAATTTTTTCAAGAAAGTGGAGACACCAGCCCATGATCTGCATAGGATGTAGAGATTGATAACGGGCATTAGCCTTGCCAAGTTATTCAGAACGTGACAGGAGGTCATCGGCGAGTGAGAATCCATATGGTCAAAAGTGGCGATACCTTATACTTTATCGGTCAGAAGTATAATGTGCCGCTCGAAGAAATTTTGAAGCTCAATCCGGGCATAACCAATCCGGATATGCTGGAGGTAGGTACTAAGCTGAAGATTCCATCGACCCCTACTGCACAGAATGGAGTGAGTGGAATGGATATCATGCATCAGCATGTCGTCAAACAAGGAGATACGCTTTGGAAGCTATCCAAGGCTTGGGGTGTTCCGCTGGCCACGATGATTCATGCGAACCCGCATCTCAAAAACCCAAACGTGCTTCTGACAGGAGAAGTTGTAAACATACCTAAAGCCGATGCGCAGGTGCCGCCGACCGTGACTCAACAAAGCACTGGCGGCAAAACGCCAACGCATCCGCTTCATCCGTCTTCCCTTATGCAAGGCGTTCAGGGCATTGTAGGCAAATTGTCTACTGCCCCGTCAGTAGTCGGCAAAACGTTCACAGGCCTTGCTACGGAGAAGAAAAATACCGCTCCTGTGACGGAGAAAAAACCGACGGCTCCAATCGTCTCTCCCGTACCGCCAGCTCCAGCTCCTAAGCCGCCTGCCGCCAAAGTCGAGCCAGTCGCAGAGAAAAAGGTCGAGGCAGTCGCAGAGAAAAAGGTCGAGCCAGTCGCAGAGAAAAAGGTCGAGCCGCTTGCTAAGAAAGTAGAGCCGCTCGCAACAAAAGTAGAGCCTCTGGCATCGAAGAAGGTTGAGCCGCTGGCCACGAAGATAGAACCGCTTGCAGCGAAAAAACAAGAGCCACTCTCTACTGGAAAAGTAGCTCCATTATCATCTAATGTAAGTCCTTTAGCCGAAAACAATATCGCACCGCTTGCAAACAGTAATATTGCTCCGCTGTCGTCGAATATGGCGCCAAACAGTAACATTGCGCCTATGGCTACTGGAAAAGTAGCTCCTCTGGCTTCAAAAGCGGCACCGTTAGGTACTGGTAAAGCTGCGCCGTTAGGCACTGGTAAAGTAGCACCGTTAGGTACTGGTAAGGTTGCGCCGTTATCCTCGAATGTAGCACCTCTGTCCATGGGCAACATGAGCCCTATGTCATCGAACATAGCGCCGCAGTCTATGGGCAACGTAGGCCCGATGTCATCGAACTACGCGCCACAGTCCATGGGCAACGTAGGCCCGATGTCATCGAACTACGCGCCGGAGTCCATGGGCAACATGGGCCCGATGTCATCGAACTACGCGCCGCAGTCTATGGGCAACGTAGGCCCGATGTCATCGAACATCGCACCGCTGTCCATGGGTAACATGGGCCCGATGTCATCGAACTACGCGCCGCAGTCCATGGGCAACGTAGGCCCGATGTCATCGAACTACGCGCCGGAGTCCATGGGCAACATGGGCCCGATGTCATCGAACATCGCACCGCTGTCCATGGGCAACATGGGCCCGATGTCATCGAACATTGCGCCGCAGTCCATGGGTAACATGGGCCCGATGTCATCGAACATTGCGCCGCAGTCCATGGGTAACATGGGCCCGATGTCATCGAACATCGCTCCACTGTCTGGTGGCAACGTAGGTCCGCTGTCTTCGAATGTAGCGCCTCTATCCATGGGTAACATGGGCCCTATGTCCTCGAACATCGCGCCGCAGTCCACAGATAATATTGCGCCATTGTCGTCCAATGCTGGTCCAAATGCCAATATCGGTCCATTGTCCAATGCGCCTGCGACCAAAGTGATGCCATACGCCGGTAAAAAACCGCTGCCTATTGAAAAGCCGGTAGAGAAGAAAATTCAAGCATCTAATTCCGAGTATATGGAAAGCATCGACCTGTTCCAACAATACGGCATGCCGGCCTCTGACGTCATGTCGCTTTACGACCTGCCGAACTATCCGGAAGCCAATGCTCCGAATGTTCAGCCCTATGCCATGCCGAACAGCGTAATGCCTTACAGTGTAAATGCCGAGCCAAATCTGGCGCCATATTCGGAGACACAACCGATGTATCCTTACGATTGTCCGCCGGGAACGTTCATGTCCAGCTATCCGAATTCATCCATTATGCCATACGGGGCAGGTCCAGACTGGGGCCATGGCGGTAATCCTTCCTATTATGGAATGGGCGAAAATACAGCTTTATCCCCGTCAAGCTTTGGCCCTAATGCAGGCATGATCTCGCCAATGTCGAATGCGCCAAATACAGGCATGATCTCACCGATGTCGAATGCACCGAACGCAGGTATGTTCTCGCCGATGTCCAACGCGTCGAACGCGGGCATTTCGCCATACTCTAGCACGCATGCTCTGTCCGCTATGTACCCGCCGCCGGGATATGCTGGATATCCAAACAGCTATCCGAATAGCAACCCAAACGCCTACTTGAACAGCTACCCAAGCGGCTATCCGTATCCCGGATGGGCGAACAACGCTGCGCCTGTAGGGCCTGCAGGCAAATCAAAGGATGATTGCGGCTGTGGAGGGAAGCGGGAGGATGAGTTGACGGGCACGACCGGCAAAACAAATTCCGCATCCGGCAAGCCGCGCAAAAAAGGCAAAAAAGCGGTCATTCGCACCGTTGCTCCCAGCAGCAAAAAGAAAAGAAAAAACGGCAGCCGGCCGTGGCTGAATCGTTAGCAGCATTAAGCTGATCATTTAATTCGAAGCGGCAAAACTGCATATTAGAAATACAGCCAAACCGATCAGGAAGCAACCGATCGGTTTGGTTTTTTGCTATCCGCTACTTGATTTGAATAATTATACAACTTTGGAGCAGACTATCGGAAAACGTAATAAAGGGGGCTTCCTCATGATGACATTCAGCCTGTGGAAGCAATTGAAACGAAGGCTGCGCAGAAACCGCAGACCGCTCTGGACGTTAGGCGGGCTCATATGCTGGATTCTGATCGTTTCAACTGCCGTAATGCCTGTATCGGCGCATGCAATGGACGGTAGATGGGGGATTTCACAAGCCGAACAAGACATAGAGATGAAATCGGCATATATGAATATGGAGCCGTCCATTATACCGTATTTGAAAAAACGGAAAGAAGCCGTTCCTGTCGTTCTGCAGCGCATTTACGTGTGCGGAGAAGAAACGGAGCCGATCGGACAATTGAGCTCTCATGAGGTCGTGATGCTGCTGTCGGATCATCCAGAATGGAACGCGGTGCTGCAAAAGGATAATGAAACGGTGATGTTGGTGCACCGCATTGAGGACATCTCGGATTATTGCCGGGAGCATGCGCATTTCGGTGTAGATAAGCGAGGGAATTTCTCCTTATTCGACGGCATGCCAAAAGAAGAAAAGGTGATGCGAACCTTCTTTCAATTGGATATTCATTATATGGAGAGCAGCTTGCCTCAGCGGCAGCTGGATCTGCTGAATCAAGGTATTCGGGTTAATGATATCGATGAATACAACAGTGTATTGTCGACGTTCAGCGACTATGCTGTTCAGCGTGACGAAAGAGCAATGAAAGAAGCTTATTAGCGGACAAGCTCTGCAAAAGCGGCGTTGCCACAGAATACAACCTCTCTAGAGATTGGCGAAGAGAGGTTTTTTGTTGCGTCTATATTTGGTGGGCTAGACTCTTAATCTGTAATCACTCATTAGAAACATCAAACGTCCGTTCTCATTCACGGCAAGTTTTGCTATAATAATAGACAGGTCTTATTTAGTTTGATAGGTTGGTAGGGAGTTGGCGAATTGCGCGTTTTAGGAATTGACCCGGGTATTGCGATTGCGGGTTTCGGATTTATAGACAAAGCAGGACATAAGCTCATGCCTGTGCAGTACGGCGCCATTACGACAGAAGCGCATACGCCGCCGGAGGAGAGGCTTGTCCAAATTTACGAGTCAGCCAGTGCGCTTATGGACAGGTACAAACCGGATGCCGTCGCGGTGGAGAAGCTGTTCTTCAATCGCAACGTGACGACAGCGTTTGCGGTTGGCCAGGCGCGGGGCGTCATCATATTGGCAGCCGCGCAGAGAGGATTGCCGGTTGCGGAATATACGCCGCTGCAAGTGAAGCAGTCGGTCGTCGGATATGGCAAGGCGGAGAAGAGGCAGGTGCAGGAAATGGTGAAGATGTTCCTCAAGCTGTCGGCTATTCCGAAGCCTGACGACGTAGCGGATGCGCTTGCCGTGGCAATCTGCCACGCGCACTCTGCTGTCATGACACAGAAAATAAACGAGGTGAAGCGGTCGTGATCGACTATTTGCGCGGGCCGGTTGTACATATTGAAGCAGAATACATTGTAATGGATGTCAGGGATATTGGTTATCGAGTGTTCGTCCCCAATCCTTATGCCTTTGCAGCCAAGGATGAAGCTGTGACGGTCTTTATTCACCATCATGTGCGAGAGGATGCCATTCTGCTGTTCGGATTCGAATCGAGGGAGCAACAGACGCTGTTCCGCAAGCTGCTGGATGTATCGGGCATTGGACCAAGAGTAGCGCTGGGGGTATTGTCTGCGGGCAAGCCGGAGTCCGTCGTTTCGGCGATCCAGCAGGAGAACATAGGTCTGCTGACCAAGCTGCCTGGCATTGGCAAGAAGACGGCACAGCGCATGATACTGGACCTTAAGGACAAGCTGCTCTTTGCTGTTCCGGAGGGAGGCTTGCTTACCGCTGCCGGATTCGGAGCAGAGCTTGCAGGCGATGCCGACGGTCAAGGAGCAGGCACGGCGTGGAAGGAAGCCCGGGAGGGGCTGGCTGCGCTCGGCTATACAGCCGCAGAGCTGGATAAGGCCTGGAATGGATTGCAGGATAGCGTGAAAGCGGATGACACTGTAGACTCGCTTATGAAGCGGGCCTTGCAGCAATTGTTCAAAGGGTAACGGAAGAAGGAGGTAACAGCAAGCGATGGATGATCGAATTATTTCCGCCAACCTGATGATGGAAGACCAAGCCGTTGAGCTAAGCTTGCGTCCGCGGTATCTGGCCGAATATATCGGACAGTCGAAGGTTAAGGAAAACCTGACCATTTACATTGAAGCCGCCAAGATGAGGAAGGAAGCGCTGGATCATGTCTTGCTTTACGGTCCTCCGGGACTGGGCAAGACGACGCTTTCGAATATTATCGCCAATGAACTGGGGGTTAACCTCAGAACGACGTCTGGACCCGCGATTGAAAGGCCTGGCGATCTGGCTGCCCTGCTGACGAATTTGCAGGAGGGAGACGTCCTGTTCATCGATGAGATTCATCGGCTTCACCGGACCGTAGAGGAAGTGCTTTATCCCGCTATGGAGGATTTTGCGCTGGATATTATGATCGGCAAAGGTCCGAGCGCCCGCTCGGTAAGACTCGATCTGCAGCCGTTCACGCTGATCGGCGCGACGACGAGAGCCGGACTATTGTCGGCGCCGCTGCGGGATCGCTTCGGGGTTGTAAGCCGTCTGGAGTTCTATACGGTGGATGAGCTGGCGTTTATCGTATCGCGCGCGTCCGAGATTTTGGATGTATCGATTGTCGGAGAAGCCGCGGCGGAGATTGCGATGCGCTCCAGAGGGACGCCACGGATCGCCAATCGGCTGCTGAAGCGGGTCAGAGACTTTGCCCAGGTGAGGGGAGACGGCGTCATTACACATGACATCGCCCGCTCTGCGCTTGAATTGCTTCAAGTAGATCCCATGGGACTAGACCATATCGATCATAAAATGCTGCATGCCATGATGACGACCTTCTCGGGCAGACCAGTCGGGTTGGACACGATTGCGGCGACGATCGGGGAAGAAAGCCAAACGATCGAGGATGTATACGAGCCGTATTTGATGCAAATCGGATTCCTTCAGCGTACGCCGAGAGGAAGGATTGCGACGGACAGCGCTTATACCCATCTGGGCTTGCCTGTGCCGAAACGAAATTAAGCGGTATGAGAGAGGAGAACAGAATGACGTTTAAAGCTTCATGGAAAAGACTGTCTCTGGCGACTGCTGCGCTGCTGGTGCTGGTATCGACCTTGTCGGTCCAGCCTACACGGGCTGCGGTCCCTGCGCTAGATATGATCAGAGTTGCGATGTTCCTTCAATTGCCGGGCAAATATGAGTCGATGACGGCTGCGGCCACCTTTCAGTCTGCTGGTGGAATCAAGATTGGCACGCGAGAGCCTTCGGGCATTAAAGAATGGTTCAACGTTGAGGCGAACAGAAGCGTGCGCTTTGCCGTAGACGATTATAAAGTTAAGCTGGTCGAGACGGCGAACTTTGCGAATGCATGGGCTATCTATCAGCATGTCCAATCCTTAAGAGGTATGGGCTATATCACATCGGTTCCCAAAAACGGAGGCACACAGTATCAGGTGTTCGAGGGGACTTACGCCTCAGCACAGGAATCTGCAACTGCGCTTGGCCGCTGGAATGCGGATGCGAAGCTGACAAGCTTGCTTGGCGGCTATAAGCCGTCACAACATGGACCGCTGCGCTTGGAATCGCCAGCCTTGGAGAGCAAGGCTGCGGCGCAAGCGATAGCTGCTTCGTTCGGCGGCGCCGGCCTGGATGCATATGTGGCGGTAAGAGCAGGAGAGAAGGGCGCCGTCTATTCGGTTATGGTCGGCGGCGCATCTACGGCGGATGAGCTGAAGAACCTTCAGACAGCTGCCATGAAGGCACCCAATGGCGCGTCCTTGAAGCCAATGGACACAGCCTCGCCATACATGCTGATTCGCGCTGATCATTCGGTCAGCGGCAAGTCGGATTCGGCTCTTGAGCTGTATGCCTTCCCGGCGAGCGAGATCAAAGTATGGGCAGCACCTGGCGGCGCTCAGCCGATCGGGTTGACGGAGCGCAGCAACCGAACGTATCGCGGAAGCTTCGAGCTTAGCGCGTTCAATGGCAAGCTGACCGTCATCAATGAGCTTCCCTTTGAACAATATTTGTATTCCGTTGTGGCTGTAGAGATGTACACATCTTGGCCGATCGAAGCGCTTAAGGCGCAAGCGGTAGCGGCAAGGTCCTACGCCTTGAACAAAGGCTTCGGCTTCCAGATCGCCCATGTCGTCGATACGACATTAAGCCAAGCTTATTATGGAACAGGCGTGGAGAAGCCATCGTCCACGGAAGCGGTTGAAGCGACCAAAGGCGAGGTGGCGCTCTATAACGGGAAAGTCATCGAAGCGGTATTCTCCTCCAATGGCGGCGGGAAGACTTCAGATGCGAGGGATGTATGGAAAAACGAAATTCCTTATCTGCAATCCGTGTCCAGTCCGGACGCTTCGGCGGAGACAGGCTTGCAAAGCTGGCATCGCATCGTTCTGCCAAGCGGACAGGTGGGGTATATCCGTGAGGATCTGGTGAAGGATACCGGTCAGAAGACAGCGGCAGGCAGCCGCATCCTGGAATTGACCACTGACGGCACGAATATTCGCCGCCATCCTGTCATTCAGGATTCAATCCCGGTTGTAGCCCAGCTGCAAAAAGGGGCCAGAGTCATCGAGCTGGAGCAGGTGATCCAATCCAATCCGATGAGCTGGACCAGGGGACCTTTCACGGGTGATGAGCTGTTAACAACGATTAATGCGCGTGTGAATCCCAAGCTGACGGGTACGGTCACGTCGGTGGAAGTTAGCGCTCGCGGCATTTCTGGCCGAGCAATTGAGATGACGGTGAACGGAACCAAGCTCACGCTCTCCTCGCCGGACTCCATTCGATCGACTTTTGGCGTAGGCGAGTCTCTGCCTAGCACGCTGTTCAATGTAGAGGAAACGGGCAAGGTCGTTATTCAAGGCGCCGGCGGCGCACAATCGACCAAGACGGAGAGCTCCAGGCAAGTGTATGTCATAGGAGCAGACGGCAAATCAACCTCCTATGGCCAAGATTATATGTATGTTTTGGATGGCGACGGAGATATTCGCGCAGCAACCAAAAATCCGGGCTTCAGCTTTACCGGCACGGGCTTCGGCCACGGCGTGGGCATGTCGCAATACGGCGCGTTAAGTCTGGCCCAGCAAGGGTATGACTATCAATATATTTTGAAATACTATTATAAGGGCATTACGATAGCCAAGGAATGAAGGTTAAGAGATGAATGTAGATTGGTTTGATTTTGACCTGCCGGAGGAGCTGATTGCACAGACTCCGCTGCAGGACCGTACGGCATCCAGGCTGCTTATGGTGAATAAGGAGACAGGAGTGACCGAGCACGGCATATTTACGGATTTGGAAGCGAAGCTGCAGGCAGGCGATGTGCTTGTATTGAACAATACGAGAGTAATTCCGGCGAGGCTGCTTGGCAGCAAGAAGGATACCGGGGCCAAAGCTGAGCTGCTTCTGCTCAAGCAGCTGGGAGAGGATCGCTGGGAAGCTCTGGTCAAGCCCGGTAAGAGGCTCAGGGCCGGGGCGGTAATCGTCTTCGGCGAAGACAGCAACGGCGAACCGCTAATGGAAGCGGAAGTTTTGTCGGAGGGAGATATGGGAGCGCGGGTAATCCAATTCCGCTATGAGGGCATCTTCCAGGAGCTGCTTGATCGGCTGGGAGAGATGCCGCTGCCTCCTTATATTAAGGAACGTCTGGATGAGCGCGAACGTTATCAGACGGTCTATTCTCGTCATGAAGGCTCCGCCGCCGCTCCGACGGCTGGCCTGCATTTCACGGAAGACTTCCTTCGGAAGCTGGAGGAAAAAGGGGTCAAGCTCGTCTATGTCACGCTGCATGTTGGCCTTGGGACCTTTCGGCCGATGTCAGTCGATACGGTGGAAGAGCATGAGATGCATTCGGAATATTATGAGCTGGATGAAGCCAATGCCGAACTTCTGAATGAAGCCAAGAGAAGCGGCCGACGGATTGTAGCTGTCGGAACGACATCAGCACGGACGCTGGAGACGCTTGCGGACAGATTCGGTGACGAGGAGCTGCAAGCTTGCAGCGGCTGGACTTCTATATTTATTTATCCGGGGTATAGCTTCAAGCTTGTAAATGCGCTGCTGACAAATTTCCATCTGCCGAAGTCGACACTGGTGATGCTGGTGAGCGCGATTGCCGGCAGAGATGCGATTATGAAGGCATATGGCGAAGCAATCGAACAAAGGTACCGCTTCTTCAGTTTTGGAGACGCGATGTTTATTTATTAAATAAGAAGAATGGAACGTGACAACGTGGCTGTAAAATACGAATTAATTAAACAATGCAAGCAATCCGGAGCGCGTCTTGGACGCGTACACACGCCTCATGGCATTATTGAGACACCGACCTTTATGCCGGTAGGCACTCAGGCAACCGTCAAGACGATGAGTCCGGAAGAGCTGAAGGCGATGGACGCTCAAATTATTTTAAGCAATACGTATCATTTATTCCTCAGACCGGGACATGACTTGATTAAGCGCGCAGGCGGCCTACATAAGTTCATGAATTGGGATCGCCCGATTCTGACGGACAGCGGCGGATTCCAAGTTTTCAGCTTGAGCGAAATGCGCAAGATTACCGAGGAAGGCGTGCATTTCCGCTCCCATCTGAATGGCGACAAGCTGTTCCTTTCCCCGGAAGTAGTCATGGAGATTGAGAACGCGCTTGGTCCGGATATTATGATGGCCTTTGATGAATGTCCGCCTTATCCGGCAGAGTATGAATATATCAAGCAATCGACAGAAAGAACAACCCGTTGGGCCGAGCGTTGCTTGAAAGCTCATGCAAGACCTCACGATCAAGCCTTGTTCGCAATCGTTCAGGGGGGCATGCACAAAGACTTGCGCATTCAGAGCGCTAAAGATTTGACTTCCATGGATTTCCCGGGGTATGCTATTGGTGGACTGAGCGTTGGCGAGCCTAAGCATCTGATGTATGAGGTGCTTGATTATACGGTGCCTGAATTGCCGGCGAACAAGCCGCGTTACTTGATGGGCGTCGGATCTCCTGATGCATTGGTTGAGGGGGCTATCCGCGGAGTCGACATGTTCGACTGCGTGCTGCCAACCCGAATCGCAAGAAACGGGACAACCATGACAAGCGGAGGGCGACTCGTCATACGCAACGCCAAGTTCGCGGAGGATTTCGGGCCGCTGGATCCGAATTGCTCCTGCTATACATGCCAGAACTATTCCCGTGCTTACATACGGCATTTGCTGAAAGCGGATGAAACGTTCGGCATGCGATTAACGACGTATCATAATTTGCATTTCCTTTTGCAGCTCATGCGGGATGTTCGTCAAGCTATCATGGAGGATAGGCTGCTAGACTTCAGGGATTCCTTCTTCGATGCTTACGGCCTTCATGATAACGACAAAGGATTTTGAAAGGGGTGAATTTTGATGTTTCTGGCAACCGAAGCAGGTGGTAATGCAGGTGGTATTTGGGGGCTGATCTGGCCTTTCATTCTGATGTTCGCCGTATTCTATTTCTTGCTTATCCGTCCGCAACAGAAGAAGCAAAAGCAGCGTTCAGCCATGCTAAATCAAATTAAAAAGGGCGATAAGATTACGACGATCGGCGGTTTGCACGGCACTGTTGTAGAATTGACGGATGACACAGTTGTTGTTCGTGTCAACGATACGACAAAGATGACGTTCGAGCGCAGTGCAGTTAACACGATTGTTAGCACTGCACCAGCAGCTGCAACGGAATAAATGATTGCATACATAGAATGGCCGACAGACCTTATGGTTTGTCGGCCATTTCTTTTATCACAATAGAAATGTAAGATTTCGAGATTGCCAGATCTACAAGCTCTATTTGGCGATAAAACCTACCAGATGCTTATGAGGCGGGTTTGCTAAGCAAACCTTTAGGCTGCATCTCTTCGTAAGTACTTGATAGAGGTGTCCTCATTTGCGCAGGTTGACACCGACGATGCCGCCTAGCGCACCTGCCAGCAATGCGACTCCCAGGATAAGCGCACTGTTCCATGACGGGGCGGCATTAGCCGCCAGGAAGCTGACAATCATGACGATAACACCGTAGATCAGACCGAGCAAGCCGCCGTTGTACCAGCCTTTGCGCTCCGATCGCTTGCCGGAAGTTAGACCGCCTGCCAAAGCAGAGACGCTGTGAACGAGCAGCGAGTAAGTGCCCAGATTGCTTTCCTTCATGCTGGAGAAGTGAAGCATCAGGGAGAGCAGCAATGCGCCTGCAGCTAGCCAAATAATTGAAAAGACGACGCCGGCGAGCACAGGCGAGCCGATAATCGGCGGTTTGGGAGCTTGCTTGACGGAATTCATCCTATTCCTCCTATCCGATATTCGCGTATTACTTAACCTTATGGCCAAGCATGCCGAATTAGTACAGGTCCTTAGGATCAATATTTGCCTAATGAGTTGCATCATTGCCATTAATTCGTGTGTGTTTATTCGTATGATGAGCGATTGGCGGGGTGAGAATAGCTGTACAACGTTACAGCTGGTCAAGCAGCCAGTATGGTACTTTCGAGGAGGCGCTTACTTGGAAATCTGGAGCCTGTTAATCCGGACGACGGTTATTTATTTCGTCGTGTTTTTGATCATGCGTTTTATGGGCAAGCGGGAAATTGGCAAGCTGTCCGTGCTTGATCTGGTCATATCGGTAATGGTGGCGGAAATCGCGGTAATCGTTATAGAGGATACCGAACGATCCATGTGGGATGGCATTGTCCCGATGGTGATGTTATTGCTTATACAGGTCAGTACAGCCATGATATCGATGAACAATCGCAAGATGCGCTTGCTATTCGATGGCAAGCCAAGCGTCATCATCGCAAAAGGTAAAATCAACCGGGAAGTGATGCGCAAACAGCGTTATAACCTGGATGATCTCATGCTGCAGCTCCGAGAAAATAAAATAACATCGGTTGCGGATGTAGAATTCGCCATTCTGGAGACAAGCGGCAAGCTGTCTGTTATCCCGAAGGATGGGGCAGAGGAAGCGGATTCGGTACAAAGTACAGAGACGCCAGATATTAATGTTGAAACATCCAGCCACACCCCTCTGCCAAGAGGAAGGGAGAAAATCATTCCTCCCGGGTTCCGGTATGAAATCCTGCCAATTCCGCTCATCATGGATGGCAAAGTGCAGGATGAAAATTTGGGGAAAATCGAAAAGACGCGCTTTTGGCTAAAAAATGTGCTGCAGGATCAGAAAGTGACCGATTTCAAGGATGTTTTTTTATGTACGATCGACCATAAAGGGAAGCTGTTTGTAGATGTCAATCAGAAAAAAATTACTTGAACCATACGCCTAGCCATGGAATTCGTGCCATATCATAGCGGTCAATGATGCGCATCCATATCATGAGCAGCATATAAATGATGGCGCTCACCAGACAAGCAAAGATCATACCCAGCCATTCGGCGGATAGCACAAAATGGTTCATCGTCCACTGAGCGGCTGCACCCATGATGGTCATGGCAGCACCGACCTTCAGGAAGTCCATAACGTTCATTCGGAATCCGATGAATCGCATGACGCTAATGCCATGAAGAATCGTGACCAATACGATGTTGACGCTGATGGCAATGATCGCTCCATAGATGCCAAGCTCAGGTTTGGACGCCAATTGGACAATCAATACAAGCTTGACTGCCGCCCCGATGAAGGTATTCATCAGGGCGGTTCCTGGTTTGTTCAGCGCTTGCAGAGCCGCCTGCAGCGGGGCTTGCAGGTAGATGAAGATGCCGGCCAGGCTCAAGAGCTGAAGCATCGGCGAGTATTCGGGATGATCATAGATCAGCCGGCATAACGGCTCCGCAAACAAGCCCATGACGACAACGAACGGAGCGCCGGATACCAGTGCGATACGCATCGACTGGTGAAGTCTCTTCTGAATCAACGCTTTGTCTCCCCGCGCGGCAGCTTCGGATAGCGAAGGCACAAGCGAGACGGCAAGTGAATAGGTCAAAGCGGTAGGAAGCAGCAATAGCGGAATAATCATACCCTGCAGGGCGCCGTATTGAGCGGTAGCCACACCGGTTACGATGCCAGCGGCAGCCAGACTGCGAGCGGTGAAGATGGATTCAAGCAAATAGGATAAGGACCCCACCAGCTTGCTGCCGGTTACTGGAATAGACAGTCCGAGCAGCTTGCGAAGAATAGGAGGTTTCGTGCGGCTGGGCGGCATGGAAGGGAGCTCGCTTGCTGCGGCTGCCTTCTTTTTTTCGCGTACATATTTCCACAGAAGAACAAGCAGCCCGCCGATCTCTCCGGCTACAACGCCAAGCATAGCGCCAGCTGCTGCCCACTCCAGTCCCATCGGGAGGAATAAATAAGCTAAGAACAGGGAGCCGATAATACGGACAATCGTCTCAGCCAGCTGGGATACTGCGCTTGGAATCATATTCTGCTTGCCTTGGAAGTAACCTCGAAACACGGAAGACACTCCGACGATGAGCAGCATGGGCGTCATCATAAGAAAGGCTCGATACACCCTGGTGTCCGGGAGGATATGACGGATAATAAACGGAGCGAATAGCAGCATCCCGATCGTCAGCACAACCGCAATAGAAATGGTCAGAATCATGGCCGTTCGAAAAATATGCTTCACACGGCGCGTATCGCCTAGTGACTCCGCTTCCGCGATCCACTTAGCGATAGCCAACGGGATACCGCCGGTTATAATGGTCAGCAATACAATGAGGAAAGGATAGGCCAGCTGATACAGACCAACTCCCTCCGCTCCAATGATACGGGGCAAAGCGATTCTCGGCACGAAACCGAGCAGACGGTTCACGATGCCTGCTGCGAGCAGAATCATCGCACCCTTGATAAAGGATTGCTTCGTCATAGCGGAGACCTCTTCTCATTCAAGGTAACGCCTCATGGGCGCTTAAGCGCACGGACATGCATGTACTAACACTTTATGCTCGGCATGTCCTCTTCCATGTCAGTCAATTTGACCCATCTTCCAACGGATGCAGGAGAATGGCGGGCATGATCGAATATATACAAGGGACAGCAATGTGAACGAGGAGGTGCAGCATATGGCAGAAGCAAATGAGGAATTGGACGCTGTGATTGAGGAATTATGCCATAGCAAAGCGGAGGAATTCCGGCTGCTCGGCTACGAGCATGTGGATGGCAAGGAGATTTGGGACTGCGTCAGCGCCAAATACGCGAAGACAGGCCAGCCGGAGCTGCATCAGCTGGTGAATGATATTTTATCGCTCAAGATTACGCAATTCATGAATTTCATGACGCTTAGCGCTTTCAAGGGTAACCCGTTCTAGTGGCGGGGCCTTTCTTTTTTTGACTCGTTTTTGCCGCATCTGTATAATGGGAATATTGAGATCATAAGGGGGATTCAGACGTATGTTCGGGAAGAGAATAATTGCCTTCCTTGCTATCGTGGTCGTCGGGTTTGCGGCAATGGCCGCAACAAGCCCGTGGGTTATCGATGGCGTCAAGCTTGGGCTAGATTTAAAGGGCGGTTACGAGGTGTTGTACGAAGCTGTACCGTTCGAAGGTGGTTCCGCTGTAACGCCTGAAACGTTGAAAAAAACGGCTCAAAGCTTGCAGAAGAGGATCGACGATACGGGATTGGTAGAGCCTGAGATTACGACGGAGGGCAAAAACCGCATTCGCGTGAAGCTCCCAGGCATCAACAGCGAGGACGATGAAGTGCTTAAAATGTTGTCCAAGCCTATCAACCTGACGTTCCGTGCGCCGGATGGCACAATTATGCTGACAGGTACGGATTTCGTAGAAAACGCTGCTGGAGTAGCCTTTGATAATATGAATCAGCCTATGGTTACGATCGAACTGAAAGACGCCAAGAAGTTTGAAGAAGTGACTGGCAAATTGGTTGGACAGACGATGGCTATTTACTTGGATGAAGAGCTAATCTCTAATCCAGGGGTGAGTCAGGTTATTGCAAGTAAAAATGCTGTGATCGAAATGCGCGGATCGACGTCCGACAAAGCGAGAGAATTGCGTGATTTGATCAATATGGGTTCTTTGCCCCTCAAGCTTGAAGCTAAATATACGCAAAGCGTAGGCGCGAAGCTTGGTATGGAATCCCTTAAAGATACGGTTACAGCCGGTATTATCGGCTCTTTGATTGTTCTTGTATTTATGGTCGTTATTTTCCGGGTACCGGGTTTTGTCGCTGCGATTACCATTATTACGTACGCATGGCTGCTTTTGCTCGTACAAAATTTAATGAACGCTACGCTTACGCTTCCTGGTATTGCGGCATTCGTGCTTGGTGTTGGTATGGCCGTAGATGCCAATATCATTACAGCGGAGAGAATCAAAGAAGAAATTCGCACCGGCAAGAGCATGCTGTCATCGCTTAAGACAGGCTCCAAAAACTCTTTCCGTACGATTATGGATGCCAATATTACGAGTATCATTGCCAGCGTCGTGCTTTATTATATTGGCGACGGCGCAATCAAAGGCTTTGCTTTGACGATGATTTTCAGTATTTTGGTGAGTATCGTCACGAATATTTTCCTTGCTCGTTTCTTGCTGACGCTTCTCGTTCGAAGCAACAAGTTCATGAAGCCGGGCTACTATGGCGTGAAGGAGAGTGAAATTCGTGAACTTTGATACGAAAATTCGCTATGATGTCGTAAAAAATCGCAATAAGTTTTTATTGTCTTCTCTTGCATTGACGATCATCGGCATATTGTCGCTGGTGTTCTTTCAATTGAATCTGGGTATTGATTTTAAAGCAGGTTCAAATATGGACGTAGCTACAACAAAGGCTGTATCTCAGCAAGAGGTCAATGAAGTTTTGAAATCTTTGGGGTATGAGGATTTAGCACCTACCATTGGCGGACAGAACAACGACCGGATCTCGATCCGTTTCAGCGATGTTCTTGATCAGGATGAGTCCAATAAGGTTTCGGCTGCTTTAAAAGCAAAGTTTGGTGAAGATATCGATACGGAAGTAAACGTTGTCTCCCCGGATATTGCCCGCGAGATGGGCATTAAGACAATCTGGGCGATCCTGATTGCAAGCTTGGGCATTATGCTGTATGTCATGATCCGTTTCGAGTGGCGTTTCGCGCTTGCTGCGAATATTTCTATCTTGTATGACAGCTTTATCGTTATAGCGGTATTCTCCATCTTCCGTTTTGAGGTAGACCTGCCGTTTATTGCTGCAGTTCTGACGACGCTTGGTTATTCCATTAACGATAAAATCGTTATTTTCGACCGTATTCGTGAGAACATGCGTTTTGCATCGGTTAAAAACGAGTCTCAGCTTGCTGAAATCGTAAACGCTAGTATTTGGCAGACGATGGCCCGTAACTTGTATACGGTGTTGACGGTTGTCATCGTGACGGTATGTATTTTCATCTGGGGCAGCCCTTCGATCAAAATGTTCTCCTTTGCCCTATTGGTTGGTCTTATCAGCGGCGCGTACTCCACGATTTTCGTAGCGAGCCCGCTGTGGTACCTGTTCAAGCGCAACCAAAAGCACAAGCCAAAGGTTGCTGCCAAACCGACTCCTTAATCTTGGAGCAAGTGCGATATGTATAGATGAATATAATGCTTACGAAGTCAGGTTTTGCTTCGCAAAACCTTTCAGGAGGTTCAAATGTCAACCAGACCGCGAGATGGGAATAAGACGACCCGGGGCAGAGCTCGTATATGGGACAACGTGCTGGACGTTCTGTTTCGGGGCGCACGAAGAAATCACAAGGATGCGGATCGGGATGAAAATGCGGATGAGCTGATGCAGGTGGTACAGCGTGTGGAAGGTGTCGTAACGGTACAGTCCATACGCGCCAGAGAGCATGGGCATTACGTGGTGGCGGAAATCATCATCAGCGTCAATCCCCGCATTACGGTATTGGAAGGCCAGGAGATTGCCAAAAGGGTTCGAACGCTGCTCATGCACAGGTTCCATCATTTGACGGAAGTGTCCATCTATGTAGAGCCTTATGATCCCGGATATCCATACAAATCCAATCACGATCCAAATCAGGAGCAGATGCCGACACTGCTGCAATAGCCGTTATCGGACAGCAGGAAGGAGTGAGAACCTGATGATTCATAGAAAGACACGCTGGGCTCTTGCGGAGTGGGAAGAGTCGGGGGAAGGTGCAGCCGGGAAGTTGAGCAAGGGGCTGAACCTTCCTCCTCTTGTTGCCCGCTTGCTCGTGCAACGGGGTTACCGTGACGAGGAGAGTGCTCGAATATTCCTATATGGAGACGAGAGCAGGCTCCATGACCCGTATTTGTTGAGCGGGATGGAGGAAGCGGTTAAGCGCATTCGGCTAGCAGGAGACAATCAAGAGAAAATTCGTATTTACGGGGATTATGATGCAGATGGCGTGTCCAGCACGTCGCTGCTTATCCATGTTTTCCGGGCTATGGAACTGAATTTTGACTATTACATACCTCATCGGGCGCTGGAAGGCTATGGACTGAACAAAAATGCCATAGCTTTGGCCGCGAATGAAGGGGTTAAACTAATCGTTACGGTCGATACCGGCATTAGCGCGTATGATGAAATTGAATATGCCAAATCGCTAGGTGTCGACGTGGTCGTAACCGATCATCATGAGCCGCCGGAGCAATTGCCGCAAGCCTGCGCTGTGGTAAATCCGAAGCAAGCGCATTGCGGATATCCGTTCAAGGGGCTGGCCGGCGTTGGCGTTGCCTTCAAGCTGGCGAGTGCGTTGCTTGCGAGGCCGCCGCTGGAGTGGGCGGATATCGTCAGTCTCGGCACGATTGCCGATCTGATGCCGCTGGTGGATGAGAACAGAATCCTGGTTCGATACGGATTGGAACTCATGCGCAAGGAGCCAGGAACGGGCTTCCGGGCCTTGGCGGAAGCGACGGGTATCGAGCTTCAGACGATCGTCTCCACAGGCATCGCATTCGGGATGGCGCCGCGAATCAATGCTGCAGGCAGGCTGGATCATGCGAAGAAGGCCGTCGAGCTGCTTACAACTCCTGTATACGATGAAGCGATTCTGTCGGCGATCCAATTGGATACATTGAACAAGGAGCGCCAGCGAATCGTTGAGTCGATTGTGAAGGAAGCGGAAGAGCAGTGGCTGACGAAGCGGCTTGCCGCCGAGGAGATAGGCATCGATCCGCCGTCGGTTATTGTGTTAAGCGGGGAGAGCTGGAATGTCGGCGTCATTGGCATTGTCGCTTCCAAGCTGCTGGAGCGGCATTATCGTCCGGTCATTATTTTGGGAATCGATGCGGAGACCGGCATGTGCAAAGGTTCAGCTCGTTCGATCGAAGGCTTCGATCTCCATGCGGCCCTTACGGAATGCGAATCTTTGATGGACCACTATGGGGGACATCAGGCTGCCGCTGGCATGAGCTTGCATCGGGATAATCTGGAGCAGCTGGAGCAACGAATGTCGGAGCTCGCGAAGCAATGGCTGACGCCAGAGCATTGGATACCGAAGACGCTGGTGGATATGGCATGCAGCCTTGAGGATGCAACGCTTGATACCATTAGCCAGCTGGCGCTTCTAGAGCCGTTCGGCATTGGCAATCCGTCCCCGCGCATCATGTTCCGGGATATCCAGCTTGCAGATCGGCGTGCGATCGGCAAGGAGTCCAAGCACCTCAAGCTGGCGCTTGGCGGCGGACGCAAGCTGCTGGATGCGATCGGCTTTGGCATGGGTGAGATGGCTTCCACCGTACCGGCAGGCAGCCGGCTGGACATCGTAGGCGAGCTGTCGATTAATGAGTGGAACAATCAGCGCAAGCCGCAGCTGCAAGTGCATGATTTGCATTATATGCCAGCGCCGCTGGCGAGTTTCCCAAGCAGAGAGCAATTCGGTCAAGTATACCAGTGGCTGCGCCAAACAAGAAGGGCTCCAGAGCAAGGACTTGCCATGCGAATTGCGGGTCAGGTCGGCTTGACTGTGGAAGCTGTTCAGCTTATGCTTGACGTATTCGAGGAATTAAAGTTTGTCGGACGTCATGATGGCGCTTACGTCGCAGCCGCAGCGCCGGAGAAGCGAGAGCTTGCCTCTTCGGAACGTTATCGTGCCGCGAAGGAGCAGCATGATCGTCTTCATGATCTCGCATAAAACATTCTCAATTAAACAAGTGTGTAGAAGAAAGGGTTGACCATTCGTGTCGAAGGCATCATACAATTTCAAGGATTACATTCGAGTTATTCCGGACTTCCCGCAACCGGGAATCCGCTTTAAAGATATTACGACGCTGCTGAAGGACGGAGCAGCTTATCGTGCCGTTATCGAAGAGATGCGCACAGCTGTCGAGCATCTGAAAATCGACGTTATTGCCGGACCTGAAGCGCGCGGTTTCGTCGTAGGCGCTCCGCTTGCGCTGGCTCTAGGCGTTGGTTTTGCACCGATTCGCAAGAGCGGCAAGCTGCCGGGCGAGACGATTACAGCCAGCTATGATCTGGAGTATGGCAAGGACCAACTAGCGATGCACAAAGATGCAATCTCGCCTGGACAGCGCGTTCTCATTGCGGACGATTTGCTGGCTACCGGCGGCACGATCGCAACGTCGATGAATCTGATTCGCCAGCTTGGCGGAGAAGTGGTTGGCGCTGCCTTCCTGATCGAGCTTGCCTACCTGAACGGACGCGAGAAGCTGAACGGCGTAGACGTATTCTCCCTGATGACCTACGAATAAGATGATTGTCACTAAAGGCCGCGAGAGCAGGCTGATGAATGCGCCCCGACATGGACTCGTCTTCGGACGATACGCCATCCGGGGCGATTTTTTCTATCGGGTGATACTAGACTATGTCGCGGGCGTCATAAGACGTCGATTTTATTCCGCAGGAAGTTGACGTAACCGCTCACTTAAAGGCATAATATTAGAAAACTCGGATCGTGCCGCAGCGGCATATCATATGAGAATACGATGGCGTTAACCCGTACGCTTGGAAAGGGACGTTTCATGGGCATAGAGCAGTTACTTGAGAAGGCATCCGTCTATATGAAAGAGCAGGATCTCATACGCATCAAGGAAGCCTATGATTTCGCTGAGCAAGCCCATCATGGACAAGTGCGGAAATCAGGAGAGCCGTATATTTTGCATCCTGTTACGGTCGCCGACATATTGGTGGATATGGGCATGGACGTGCTGTCGATTATCGCAGCGCTTCTTCACGATGTCGTGGAAGATACGACGGTGGATTTGGGGACCGTCCGCGCGAAATTTGGCGAAACCTGTGCCATGCTGGTGGACGGACTGACCAAGCTCGAGAAAATCAGGTTTCAATCCAAGGAAGAGCAGCAAAATGAGAATTACCGCAAAATGTTCGTCGCAATGGCACAGGACATTCGCGTTATTCTGATTAAGCTTGCAGACCGCCTTCATAATATGCGTACGCTGAAATATCAGTCGGAAGAGTCTCAGCGCAGAATCGCTTACGAGACGCTGGAGATATTTTGCCCGATCGCGCACAGGCTCGGCATCTCCGCCATCAAGTGGGAAATGGAGGATATCGCGCTTCGTTATCTCAATCCGCAGCAATATTACCGTATTGCCAATCTGATGAAGAAGAAGCGGGCGGAGCGGGAGCAGTTCATCGACGATGTCATATCCCGCATTAGCGAGAAGCTGGAGGAAATGGGCATCGAAGGCGATATTTCCGGCCGACCAAAGCATCTATACAGCATTTACAAAAAAATGACGAGTCGCAACAAACAGTTTAATGAGATCTATGATCTGATGGCGATCCGGATTATCGTGGACAATATTAAGGATTGTTACGCAACGCTTGGCATTATTCATACGCTATGGAAGCCGATGCCGGGCAGGTTCAAGGATTATATCGCTATGCCGAAGGCGAATATGTATCAATCCTTGCATACGACGGTGATTGGGCCGAACGGAGAGCCGACCGAAGTGCAGATCCGTACGTGGGAGATGCACCGTACGTCGGAGTACGGGATCGCCGCCCACTGGGCGTATAAAGAAGGCATGGTTGTGCCTGACGGCAACTTTGAAGACAAAATGTCATGGTTCCGCGAAATTCTGGAGCTCCAGAATGAAACGCGCGATGCGGCGGAGTTCATGGAGTCGCTTAAGATGGACTTCTTCGCCGACCTAGTCTTCGTATTCACGCCAAGCGGCGAAGTGATCGAGCTGCCTGCCGGATCAGTCCCGCTTGATTTTGCTTACCGCATTCATACGGAAGTAGGCAACCGGACAATAGGCGCGAAGGTGAACGGCCGGATCGTGCCGCTTGATCATAAGCTGAAGACCGGCGATATCGTCGAGATTCTGACGTCTAAGCATTCGTACGGACCAAGCCAGGACTGGGTGAAGATCGCGCAATCGTCACATGCCCGGAGCAAGATCAGGCAATGGTTCAAGAAGGAGAAGCGCGAGGAGAATGTCGCCAAGGGACGCGACCTGCTGGAGCGGGAGCTGAAGCGTCTTGGCCTTGAGCCGTCTGCATGGATGACGGACGACAAGCTTCAGGAAGCGGCGGGCAAATTCACGTTCAATGATATTGAGGATATGATGTCGGCCATTGGATTCGGCGGTATTACGGCGGCTCAGATCTGCACCAAATTGACGGAGAAAATGCGCCGCGAAGCGGAAGAAGCGAACCAAATTGAGCTTACGAATGAGAAGAAGGAAATTAAAGCGGCCTCAGGCAAGAAGGGACGCCCGAATCATGGCGTCACGGTCAAGGGCGTGGACAATTTGCTCGTACGCTTCGCACGTTGCTGCAACCCCGTTCCGGGAGACGCGATCGTCGGCTATATTACACGCGGCCGCGGCGTATCGGTTCACCGCATGGACTGTCTCAACATTCCATTTGGCATGGACGGAGAAGAAGCGGAACGCGTCATAGAAGTGGAATGGGAAGAGTCGGTGGAAGCGAACTATAGCGTTGACATCGAGATTACCGGTCATGATCGCAGAGGCCTCTTGAATGAGGTGCTGCATGCAGTGTCGGAGAGCAAGACGAATATATCCGCTGTGACGGGACGTTCCGTCAAGAACAAGATGGCGCTTATTCATATGACGGTGCTGATCCGCAACGTAGACCATCTGTCTTCCGTTGTAGAGAAGATCAAGCGTGTGCAGGATATCTACTCTGTTCAGCGCATTATGCAATAAAGGAGATAAGGCATTGAAAGTCGTGGCACAACGAAGCAAAGCGGCAAAAGTGACGGTGGAAGGCGAAGTGACGGGCTCCATCGATTCCGGACTGGTGCTGCTGGTCGGCATTACGCATGAGGATACATTGGCGGATGTGCGCTGGATGGCGGATAAGGTAGCGGGACTTAGAATCTTCGAGGATGAATCGGAGAAGATGAATCTTTCGGTTACGGATGTCGGCGGCTCTATTCTGTCCGTATCCCAGTTCACGCTGTATGGAGATTCCCGTAAGGGCAGAAGGCCTAACTTTATGGCTGCCGCGCGTCCCGACCAAGCAGAGACGCTGTATAACGCGTTTAACGATGCGCTTCGGGAGCTGGGGCTGCGTGTAGAGACGGGGCGGTTCGGCGCCATGATGGACGTGCAGTTGACCAATGACGGACCGGTGACGTTAATTTTGGAGAGCGGCGCTTAAGATTGGACAGACAGGCAACAATAAAGGTAGACGGCATGAAGGTTGGCATCGAAGCTGGCCGCTCATGCGAGATACCGATGTTGGAGGAATGTCTGTCATGCATCAGTCGAGGAAAGAGCAAGCCATGGAACGAATAGCGAGTGCGTTAATCAATCCGGACCTGCGTGAAGTCAGGATCGCAGCGGAGCTGGATGCGGATATGGAAGCGGCTGAGGAATGGGAAGGCAGACCGCTGCATGCCGGGCGCTCTGGCAACCGGATGTGAGACGTGCGCGATAAAAGCGTTTTCGAATTTGTAATATTACTGTAATCAATCGCTAACGTTCTATTAACATCCAGGACCTATAATAGATCTCGACCCCCTTTTTTAAAATATACTTTTACTTTGGACCTGCACGTTGTTGCGGGTTTTTTTCTGTCTTGCGGACGGAAAACCGCTCTGACCGCTTCAGATCAGAAGCGCGTTCTTGACTTTCCACCCATCGGCAAGTAAAATAAACAATCAGTATGAGATATATGGATTCCATGACGGGAAAAAGTAATTCTTCGCGAAATATACAGAGAGGGACGCCAATTGGCTGCAAGCGTCCTTATGACGGTTGAATGAAAGACCTCCCCGAGAACAGATGGCGAACGAGAGCATGGCGCATGATGGCGTCAGGCAATTCCTCCAGTAGCTGCTCTGCGAATGACGGATGTTACCCGTTGCAAGCGAGCGAACCGTATTGCGGATTCGTTCGGAATGTGGGTGGTACCACGGAAGCACAAGCTTTCGTCCCTTCGGCGATGCCGATTGGATGGGAGCTTTTTTTGATTGTCACGAATCAATGAAGAAAGTAGGGAAAGGCATGAAATTTCAGAAATCGCCCGGAACGCAGGATATATTGCCAGGCGCGGTGGAGAAATGGCAATACGTGGAGGGCAAAGCCCGCGACATATGCCGCCGCTTTAATTTCAGAGAGATTCGAACGCCGCTCTTTGAATCCACAGAATTGTTCCAGCGCGGCGTTGGAGAAACAACGGATATCGTCGAGAAGGAGATGTATACCTTTATCGACCGTGGCGAGCGCAGCCTGACGCTGCGTCCGGAAGGAACAGCTGGCGTTGTGCGCTCCTACGTGGAGAACAAGCTGTTCGGTGATCCGGATGTAAGCAAGCTATATTATATCGGCCCGATGTTCCGCTACGAGCGCGCGCAGGCGGGACGCTACCGCCAGTTCCACCAATTCGGCATTGAAGCGATCGGTGCAGTTGATCCGGCGATAGATGCAGAGGTTATCGCGCTTGGCTACACCTTCTACACCGAAGTAGGCCTGAAGGGTGTCCGCGTCGAGATCAATTCCGTCGGCACACCGGCTGTACGCGCGGCATTCCGCGAGCGTCTGCTGGAGTTCTTGAATCCGAAGCGCGAGCTGCTGTGCAAGGACTGCCAGTCCCGTATCGACCGCAATCCGCTCCGCGTGCTGGATTGCAAAGTGGATCAAGCGCATTTCGAAGGGGCTCCTTCCATTCTGGACAGCCTGGACGAGGAGTGCAGCGCTCACTTCGAGAAGGTGAAGCAGTGTCTGACGGATATGGACATTCCTTATGAGATTAACCATCGACTGGTTCGCGGTCTTGATTATTACACGCATACCGCATTTGAATACAAGGCGGAGGGGATTGGCGCCATCGATACCATCGGCGGCGGCGGACGCTATAACGGCCTCGTATCCGATGTCGGCGGGCCGGAGCAGCCGGGCGTCGGTCTTGGCCTCGGCCTGGAGCGTACGATTATTTTGCTGGAGCACCAGCAGACGGAACTGCCGAATTTGCATGAAATCGACGTGTATATCGTCGCGCTTGGCGATACGGCGGACCGGGAAGTAACCCGCTTGGTCTATCAGCTTAGGCAGCAAGGCATTCGAGCGGAGCGCGACTACCAAGGCCGCAAGATGAAAGCTCAGCTTAAATCTGCGGATCGTCTCGGCGCAAGGTTCACTGCCATTCTTGGCGACGATGAGCTGGAACGCGGCGAGATTGCGCTGAAGGATATGGCGAAGGGCGAGCAGCGCATGGTTCCAATGAATGCTCTTGCTTCGGAGCTTCAGCCGTAAGCGGGAATACCTGCAGGATGAATGAACAACTACTAACGATAAAGTGAGGAGACATGATTATGACGATGATGTTGAAGACGCATAACTGCGGAACATTGACGAAAGCAGATGTAGGACAAATTGTAACACTGAACGGCTGGGTACAGCGCCGTCGTGACTTGGGCGGAGTATTGTTCATCGATCTTCGTGACCGTACAGGAATCGTACAGACTGTATTCAACCCGGATTTCTCCGGCGAGGCGCTGGCTGTCGCTGATCGTGCGCGCAACGAGTTCGTGCTTGCTGTCAAAGGCAAAGTAGTCGAGCGCGACCCTGAGACATTCAACGCGAACCTGGCAACAGGCGAGATCGAAATCCGTGTAACGGAAATCGAAGTGCTGAACGCGGCGAAGACGCCTCCATTCCCGATTGAAGACGAAGTGGAAGTCGACGAGTCGCTTCGCCTCAAATACCGTTATCTGGACCTGCGTCGTCCAGAGATGCAGAAGACGCTTCTGCTTCGCGCGAAAGCGGCGAAGATTTTCCGCGACTACCTGGATGGGCAAGGCTTCATTGAAGTAGAAACGCCGATTCTGACGAAGAGCTCGCCGGAAGGCGCTCGCGATTACCTGGTGCCTAGCCGCGTGCATGAAGGCGAATTTTTCGCACTGCCGCAATCGCCGCAAATTTTCAAGCAATTGCTGATGGTCGGCGGCGTAGAGCGTTATTATCAAATCGCTCGCTGCTTCCGCGACGAGGATCTTCGTGCAGACCGCCAGCCGGAATTTACGCAAGTCGACGTTGAGACTTCGTTCCTCTCGCAGGATCAATTGCTTGGTATGATGGAAGAGCTGTCTGCGAGATTGCTTCGCGAGACATTAGGCGTGGAGCTGGAGCTTCCGTTCCAACGCATCACGTATGCAGATGCCATGAACAAATATGGCTCCGACAAGCCGGATCTGCGTTTTGGACTGGAGATCGAAGATATTACTGATATTGTCGCATCGAGCGACGTGAAAGTATTTGCAAGCGTAGCAGCTGGCGGCGGCGTGGTTAAAGCGCTGAACGCAAAAGGCTGCGCAAGCTGGAGCCGCAAGGAGCTTGACGACCTGCAGCCGTTCGCAGCACGCTACGGCGGCAAAGGCCTTGCATGGATCACAGTGAAGGATGGCGAGTGGAGAGGTCCAATCGTGAAATTCCTGAAGCCGGAGGAAATCGAAGCGTTGACTGAGCGTCTGGGCGTTGAGGAAGGCGACCTGCTGACCTTCTCCGCGGACAAGCCGAAAGTGGTGGCGGATGTGCTGGGCAACCTGCGACTGAAGCTGGGCCGCGATTTGGGACTTATCGACGATTCGAAGTTCAAATTCGCTTGGGTTGTGGACTTCCCGCTGCTTGGATGGGATGAGGAAGCGAAGCGTTATGTAGCGGAGCATCATCCGTTCACGCGTCCAAATGAAGAAGATCTGCACTACTTCGATACTGACCCTGGCAAAATCCGCGCGCAAGCGTATGACCTCGTCCTGAACGGCTACGAAGTAGGCGGCGGTTCGATGCGTATCTACAAGCGTGAGGTTCAGGAGAAAATGTTCAACGCGCTCAGTCTGTCGCCGGAAGTGGCGCAAGACAAGTTCGGTTACTTGCTTGATGCATTCGAATATGGCACGCCTCCGCACGGCGGCATCGCCTTCGGCTTCGACCGTCTGGTCATGCTGCTGGCAGGCCGCACAAACCTGAGAGAGACGATTGCCTTCCCGAAAACGGCAAGCGCGACAGATCTGCTTGTCGACGCGCCGTCCGAAGTCGAGCTGTCCCAGCTTGAGCAGCTTCATATCCGTACGGTTCTGAAGCCTAAGCCGGCAGCCGCTGCAGCAGGAGCGCCAGCTTCCGCACAAGGCGAAGAGAAATAGGCTTAACGCAAAGGAGGCTTACAGAGCATGCTGCATCAATTCTCGCGTACGGAGCTTGCGATCGGTCCGGAAGGGCTGGAGCGGATGAAAGGGAGCACGGTTGCCGTGCTCGGCATCGGCGGAGTCGGCTCTATTGCGGCAGAGGCGCTGGCTAGAACCGGCGTCGGCCGCATCATCCTGATCGACAAGGACGTTGTCGACATTACGAATATTAACCGTCAGATCCATGCGCTTTTGACGACAGTCGGTGAGCCGAAGGCAGATCTGATGCGGGACCGCATCAAGCTGATCAATCCGGAGTGCGATGTCATCTCCTTGCGGATGTTCTATACGGAAGAGACGTATGAGCAACTGTTCGCTTATCCGCTGGACTATGTGGTCGACGCATCGGATACGATCATCTATAAGGTTCACTTGATCAAGCAATGTCTGGAGCGCGGCATTCCTGTCATCTCCAGCATGGGCGCAGCTAATAAAATGGACCCTTCGCGCTTTAAAGTAGCGGATATCTCCAAGACGCATACAGACCCGATCGCTCGTGTCGTACGCACGAAGCTGCGCAAGGACGGCATCAAAAAGGGCGTGAAGGTCGTCTTCTCCGATGAGGAGCCGATGAAGCCGCGCGAGGACGTGACGCAGCGCATTGTACCGGAGAACGCTCCGGAAATCCGCAAAGCGCAGCAGCCGCCGTCTAGCAACGCCTTTGTTCCGCCGGTTGCCGGACTGATCATGGTCAGCGTGGTAGTAAAGGATTTGCTTGCATCGGGAGAAACTGGCGCGTGAATGCCGAACTTTCCCGCAAGCTGAGACTGGAGCCGGATAAGCGGGCAGTCATTCTTCATCCGCCCGATGATTATGATATTGTCCGCGAATTGGGCTTGCCGGCTTCCTCCAGCCGGTCGACGGAGGATGAGCTTGGCGAAGGGGCATATGAATTCGTTCTGTTGTTTGTTACTTCCCTCGCAGAGCTGGAGAAGCGGGCGCCTGTCGCCATCCGCGCTGCGGAGACGGATGCCTTGCTATGGATTTGTTATCCGAAGGGAACATCTCGCATCAAGACAGATATCAATCGCGATACAGGCTGGACGCTAATGAAGACGTTCGGCACCGAAGGCGTTGCGATGATCTCAATGGACGAGACGTGGTCCGCTATGCGTTACAGGCCGGAGGGCGCTGCCAAATCGAGTCGTTCCCGCAAGAAGGGGAGTGAGCTTGGAGCTCTGGCGGTGAAGCCATCTGCGGCCGTGCCTGATCTACCGGATGACCTGAAAGCCGCGTTCACAGCGTCACCGGAAGCCCGGACTTTTTTCGACACGTTGACGGATTCCATGAGAAGAGATTATTTAAATTGGATTCTAGAGGCGAAACGGGAGGAGACCAGGGCAAAACGGGTGTCTGCATCGATTGAGAAGCTTGGAAAGGGACTTAAGCGTCCTACCGATAAATAAAGGTTTAGCAGCAGCGCTGCGACGGGTTAAGCCCGTTGCAGCGCTGTTTTTTATGCATGGGAAGTTGCCCGCTAGCGCCAGTTCGTTCGGCAGCGGTAGCTATGCAGATTGCGGGACAGCTAGATTTGGTATATAATAGGTTTATAAAAATGAAACATAGTTTCATATGGTGAAACTTACTGTTAGCAGACATGGAAATTCCAATCCTAAATCGGAAGGAGGATAACGGATGTCCTACGTTTTTGAAGGAATTGATCATGTGCAGCTGGCTGCTCCAGAGGGCTGCGAGGAGCAGGCGAGGTTGTTTTATGGGAACATGCTGGGCTGGAGCGAGCTTGCGAAGCCGGAGACGTTGCGGCATAGAGGCGGCGTATGGTTCCGCTGTGGGAGCCATGAGGTTCATATTGGCGTCCAACCCGCGTTCGTACCGGCGCTGAAAGCCCATCCTGCCTTTACCGTACGGGGCCTTCAGCATTTGAAGGAAAGACTGAGCCGCTCCGGCGTTCCTGTCATCGATGACGAGCTCAGGCTGGAGGAAGGGTATCGCCGTTTCTTTGCATCCGACCCGTTCGGCAACCGGCTGGAGTTTCTGGAGCGTATCGAGAGTGCGGAATAATCGAATCAAGAAGGAGGACAACAAATATGGACAATAAGGAACGATTTACGAATCGGGTGGACAATTATGTGTTGTATCGCCCGACCTATCCGGGAGCAGCGATTGATTTCTTATACGAAAAGCTGGGGGTTGGCCCGGACAGCGTCATCGCGGATCTGGGGGCGGGTACAGGCATCTTCTCCAAGCTGCTGCTGGAGAGAGGCAGCCGTGTTATCGGCGTAGAGCCAAATGCAGCGATGCGTGAGGCGGCTGTGCTGGCGCTTGGCGGCTCAGAGCGCTACCAAGCTGTTGCAGCCTCGGCGGAGGAGACTGGACTGCCGACGCATTCTGTAGATTTCATTGTCTGCGCACAATCGTATCACTGGTTCGACAGAGAGCTTGCGAGGGCGGAATTCAAGCGTATCCTGAAGCCGGGCGGCAAGGTCGTTCTGATCTGGAATTCGAGAAAAACCTTCGGGACGCCATTCCTGGAGCAATTCGAGAAGATGTTGCTTGAATACGGTACGGATTACGAGAAGGTCGGCCATAAGAGCATCACACTGGACACGTTGCGTTCATATTTCGCAGACGGAGGCCCGACACTGAATACGTTCTCGATAGAGCAATTGCTGGACGAAGATGCGCTGAAGGGCAGGCTGTTGTCCTCCTCGTACAGCCCGACGCCTGACCACCCGCGTTATGAGGCTATGATGAAGGAACTGAAGGACATCTACCGGAGCAATGAGGCAGACGGCGTTGTCAGGATGGAATATGTCACGGAGCTGTATTGGGGAGAAGTTTAGGTAGACAGCCTGTCGATCTGGCGAACGTCTGTGCCTGTATGCTATCATCTAGGTATACCATCATAAAGGATTGAGTGTCGGCATGGACTTATTTAGCTATGAAGAAGCGGAACGGCCCCGGGCGAGATTGCTCGCTGATCGGATGAGACCGCAGACGCTGGATGAATATATCGGACAAGAACATATCATAGGCCAAGGCAAGCTGCTGCGCCGGGCGATTGAGGGCGACCAGGTGTCGTCTATCCTTCTGTACGGACCGCCGGGCTGCGGCAAGACGACGCTTGCGAACATCATATCACTGCGGACGGAAGGCGATTTCGTCAAGCTGAATGCGGTAGATGCTTCCGTCAAGGATGTCAGGGAGGTCATTGACCGGGCAAGGTCGAACAAGACGCTGTACGGCCGCAAAACCATTCTGTTCCTCGATGAGGTGCATCGCTTCAACACGTCGCGTCAGGATGCGCTCCTGCCTGCAGTTGAGCAGGGCATTATTATCTTTATTGGTGCGACGACGGAGAATCCATTTCATCATGTGAACGGGGCTCTTCTCTCCCGGTCGACGCTGTTCCAGCTTGAAGCGCTGGAGGAGAAGCATTCCATGGAAGCGATGCGCCGGGCGATTGAGGATGCGGATCGCGGTCTTGGCTTTATGAAGCTGATTGCGGAGGAAGAAGCGCTGCAGCATATCGCCGACATGTCCGGCGGCGACATCCGGCGGTCTCTCAATGCGCTCGAGCTGGCGGCGGTGACGACGCCTTCCGAGCCGGATGGCTCCGTCCGTATCACGCTGGAGGTTGCGCAGGAGTCGGTGCGCAAGCCTTCCATCCGGGCGGACATGTCCACGCAATACGATGTTTTGTCGGCCTTCCATAAGAGCATCAGAGGCTCCAGCGATGCCGCATTGTTCTGGTTTCTGTACGCTGTGGAGAAGCTCGGCATGGACCCGATGACGTTCCTGCGCAGATTAATCGTAGCTTGCAGCGAAGATATAGGGCTCGCGAATCCGCAAGCGATGGTCCAGGCGGTGACTGCGATGGACGCCTATCACAAGATCGGCTGGCCAGAGGCCAAATATAACATTTCCCAGGCAATTTTGTTCGCAGTTGAAAGTCCGAAGTCCAATGCGACTGCGGTGGCCATTGGGAATGTGATGAATGCAATCGAGCGCAACGGCAATCTGGAAGTGCCGCTCCATCTTCGCGATACGCATTACAAAGGCGCGGCGCAGCTCGGACACGAGGGCTACAAGTATCCGCATGACTTCCCGAACCACTACGTAAAGCAGCAATATTTGCCCGATCCGCTTGCGAAAGTCACATTCTACAAAGCGTCAGAACAGGGAATGGAAGATAAGATCAAGCAAAATCAGCAGCGTCGCTTGAAGTGACGCTGCTGATTGTTATTTGCTAATATCTTGCTAGTCCCATATTCGTACACGAGGAATGTCTGCCGTTCTTAGATAATCCAGTAATTGCCCCATATGAACAGACTCGTGATAAGCAATGCGCAGAAGCATATCGCCCAAGCCTCTGATATACCCCGCATCGGATCGGTCGATTTGGATTTCGTCCAGATCGGATTCGGTGAAAGCGGCAATCGTTTCTAGAAACTGATTGCGATAGGGCTCCG
Source organism: Paenibacillus sp. NPDC057967 (assembly GCF_042887015.1). Lineage (NCBI taxonomy): Bacteria > Bacillati > Bacillota > Bacilli > Caryophanales > Paenibacillaceae > Paenibacillus > Paenibacillus sp. NPDC057967. The sequence continues at coordinate 512,430 of NZ_JBHVQB010000003.1, read as the reverse complement.
CAAATTCAAGCTCATCTTGAACGGTTGTGTAAGAACGATGTTCAAATGGGGAATCGAAATGCGGCAGACTGCCTCTATGCTGCAGCGCCAAATGATAATAATGCTCGCTTTCGAGTACATGCCTGACCATCTCGATGCATGTCAGGGCGCTGTCGTCCGGCTTCCAGCCGAACATATTCTCAGGAATAGATGTCCACACTTTAATGCTTCGACGCCGAACTTCATTGAAATGCAAAAGAATGAGAGAAATTGAGTTCATAATTGCCTCCTGAATGAAATATCCTAAAAGTATACACGAATAAATGTTCGGATTTCAATTCTGGGATCAATCATACCAAATGATGAGGAGGCCGCGATGAACGTATTGGACCATGAAGAATATAAGAAATGGGCTCTGATTAGGCAAAGAGGAAAGTTTCGCTATATGTTGAAGTGGGTCTTGTATTTCTTCTTATTTATGACGTTGATTCATGGATTTGTGTCGTTGCTTAACGGCAATGAGTTCGGGATACAGGAAGTTTTAATCGTACTGGCTGTTAGTCTGCTTGTTGGAGGCATAGGCTCTCTATTGAGATGGATAATATTCGAGAAGAGATTTCGGCTTAGCGATGACGACAATACCCCGGGGTGAAAGCAGAATAGAGCGGAGTACGTCCGCGACATCGTCTAATCGATTTAAACATAAAGGAGCATCATTCCCGCCAAGGGGAAGATGCTCCTTATTGGTTACTGCGCAATAGAAAACATGAGTCCGAAGTAAGCGAACACCACCATAAGCAGCCCCAGAAGGAAGGCTACGCTTGGGCGATTCATCCGGTACGTCCAGACGACGCCCACCGCCATTAGCAGCGCTGCGGCGAACATGAGCACGCTCTCCATATGGAGTGTAAACGCAAGCTGAACATCCGGGCTGAACGCCCCTTTGTACAGCCAGGTGAACAGCGGTGACGGCGATACCGATTGCAGCGTATCCTTGAGGTTATGCGGCGGCGCCTGCTGGCCCATGAAGGCTGTAGCGCCAAGCACCAGCATTGCAACCACGCTTTCCGCCCGGAGCCATTTGACCGGCTGGAAGCTGCTGTCCTTCGCGGCCACCGACTTGTATAGAAAGCCGTTCGTATAGGCGAATAACAGGAGCGGCAGAATGAGCAAATGCTTGATTAGCAGCGCCTGGCCATACGGGATCATCCATGAATTGACGTATTGCGGCGTAGTAAAGGTCATTAGCGTCAGTCCGGCCAGCAGCGTGACGACCACGCATATAATCGCGACCGGCGAAAACCACTTCAGGAATGCGGACCAATTGTCCTTATCCTTGGAGAACCAGCTCACGACGAACAATATGCCGATCCAGACGCTGAAAGCCAGAAAATGCATCGTATGTACAAACAAACCTTTGAAGGAACTAAGCGACGAAGCATGGCTTGCGTAACCTAGCCATATAACAAGCAATCCGGTAACGAACAGCGCCACCTTGGGCATATGCTTATCGTTCCGGAATGCTTTCATGCCCAGCAAGAGAGCCAGGCCAAGAGAACCAACAGTCGTCCAGATCCACGCCTTGCCCGATTTAACGTCCATCAGAATGCTCTTCAGCATCTCGCCGTACGTTAATTCGAATTGGGAGGCATACTGGCTGGCAAGCTGATGAATCGGCGCGAAGGACAAGATCGGAATGGCAAGTGCACATGCCATTAACAGCCCGTTCGGGACATGAACGGAAGGACGCTTGCGCTCCGGCACAAGCCGAAGCACAAGCGTTCCCATCAGAATAGCAAAGCTAATATAAAGAAGTCCTTCGCTTACGTAGATCATGACGATTTTTTCCTCATCAGCACAACGAAAATGACGACAGCTACAAGGATGATGCCGATCATGACCAGCACAGGCGGTGATGCCAGCACATCGCCGATGTCGTCGCCGGAATCGTTATCCGACGGCGTTGCTGTTGGCGTAGCGGACGGCTGTTCACTAGGTTGTTCGCTCGGCTGCTCGCTTGGCTCGTTCGATGGCTCTTCGGATGGGGTAGGCGACGGCGTCGCTAGAACAGACGCATCTACCGTAAACGCATATTCGCCCTCTACCGCATGGCTGTCCGCTCCGATAATCGTCCATTTCACCGTGTACTTGCCATTATCCAGCGCGGCTGGTACGGCTCCGGTCATCGTGTCGCCGCTTACTTCGGCTTTGCCGGTCTCCACTTGCTCTCCGGCTTCGTTGAACAGCTTGAATGTGCTTAGCTTCTCGATTTTGGTGTCAAACTTCATCTCAATACGCTCTGGAGATACATCTACCGTGGCGTCAACTGCAGGCAATGCGGTTTGCAGCGTGGAGTGCGCCAGTGCCGCGGAGGGCAGGAGCCAGATGAGGGCCATAACGATGAGTAATGCTCGTTTCATAAGGGATCAATCCTCCGTTTCTTTGTTTGCGAGTGGCAGCGCTTCAGCATGGCAATCGCTCCTTGCATTATACCATCTTTACCATACGGAAAGCTTCAAGGTCGTGATCAATTCGTTGCAGACTTTTGAACGTTTGATGAATGCGGGCTAGAAAAAAATAACAACTTTATCCGGGTACAGCGCGTTTAATACTCATAAGGAAACTTTAGGGACAAGGGGGGATGCACTTTATGAAAAAAAGACTGGCTGTTATGCTGTTCTTCGGACTGGCGGTGCTGGCGTTATCGTCGTATTCGAATGCTTCAGACCCCGCCAATATTGTGATCAAGTCCGGTGCCATAGCTTTTGAGGGAGTCACTGAGAAGGGGGCCGGTGAGGAAGGGCTTGTCTCATCCGATGAACGCCTGTTTCAGAACTGGATGAACAGCTATTCAAAGATTCCTTACGTTAAGCTCGGAGACAAAATGACCATTGAGGCAAATCGCGACTTATCGGGGAGTTATGAAATAAGGGACGTCCTATTAAAGAAGGACGGAACGCTGAAATACAAGACCCAACAAAACATAGAGCCTAGTCCTGTAACCGAGATACAATTCGATCAGGGCGTCGGCAGCTTTGTTCTGACGGAAAATATGCACGCTTATTTAAGCTCCCAGAGCGCAGACTATGAGCCGGGCGCAACGATCAGAGGGTTTAAGCTCTATCTAAAGGACACGGAGGAAACGCTTATATTTGTAATTCAAACCGATGCGGGGAGTTCAGAGGAGCAGGAAGTCGCATTCCATTGCATATCGACTAAGCCATCCTGAATACATATGACTACTACGCGCAGATTAGGCTGATACACGTATGTGCAAAAAAGGGAGGTGCACCCGTCGCCGGGCCATGCGCCGCGGTTGGCGGGGATGGGTTGGGAGAGCCTTTGCCGCTTGGCTTGTCGCTGACGCTTGTGATGCTTCTGGTTGGCTTGAACGGTTTTTTGGCTGCGTCGCAGCATGCGATGTCCAGAGCAAGAATGAATCGGATGGAGCGCTTGACATCTGGGAAGGACGCTCATGCGGGGCGGGCGAGACGGATACTGGAGCGAAGCGGGTATGCGACGGCTTGCCAGCTCGGCATTACTATGTCTTCGATTGGCCTCGGATGGCTGGGAGCGAACCTGGCAGCCGGGCGGGTAGCGCCCTGGTTGTCGGATGCCGCGACGATCAGCCCGTCCGCTGCGGTATGGAGCTCCATAGCGCTTGTGTTTGTTCCCCTTGTACTGTTGCATGTCACGATAGGCGCGCTGGTGCCCCGAGCAGCCGCGCACCGCAGAGCGGAGCTTGCCGCGATTCGGGCTGCGAGGCCCCTCCATCTCCTCTACCTCACCATATGGCCGCTAGTCTGGCTGGCCGATCATTCAACCTCTGTTATGCTGAAAATAGGAGGCATCGCACTCCCAACCGAGAAGGAGCCAGCCCACACGGAAGAGGATCTGCGTAATCTGCTGAAGGAAAGCCACCGCAGCGGTTATATTGATCAGACCGAGCTGACCCTGGTGGATAACATATTTGACTTCACGGAGACGACCGCGCGAGAAATTATGATTCCCCGCACCGACATGATCTGCTTGCATGCGGGGCTTTCGCTGCAGGCGAACAAAACGATCGCCGTCCAATATATGCGAACGAGATATCCCGTCTGCGAGACGGACAAAGACGATATTATCGGCTTTGTGCATATGAAGGATCTGTTTAACTTAAGCTCTGGAACAGTAGCATCAATCAAGGAAGTTATGAGGCCGGTCACAGCAGTGCCTGATTCAATCCCGATTAGTGTGCTGCTGAAGCTGATGCAACGAAACAAAACACAGCTGGTGATTCTGATTGACGAGTACGGCGGAACTTCGGGTCTGGTGACGCTGGAGGATATCATGGAGGAGATTGTAGGCGATATTCAGGATGAATTCGATCGCGAGCACGCCGCAATTATACGGCAGGAGGACGGCTCTTGTCTGGTCAGCGGATCGATGCTGATCGAGGAGATGAACAGCTTTTTCGGCATGAATCTGGAGAGCGGCGATTACGATACGATTGGGGGCTGGCTATACGCGCAGCTTCCTTTTCCCCCGGCGAAGGGGCATTCGGCAAGTGTCGATGGAAGATTCCAGTTTGTCGTCGAGGAGATGCAGCATCTGCGCATCTTGCGCATACGGCTTATTGTTCTGGCCGAAGATATGCAGCGGACCATAAAGAAAGGGCTCAACGGGAGTGTGTGAACCTCCCGATTGAGCCCTGTTTGTCTTTATTGCACGGTCTCGGCTTGAATCTTGTTGACGACATCGATCGTGCCGCCTCCGAGGCATACTTCGCCGTCATAGAAGACAACAGCTTGTCCTGGCGTAACGGCCTTCTGAGGCTGATCAAATGTAACAAGCGCCGTTCCGTCTTCCCGCATCGTGACGGTTACGCCTTGATCCTGCTGACGGTACCGGAATTTCGCTTTGCAAGCGAACGGCTCCCTGGTGTTCAGAGGAGCGATCCAGTTGAGGCCTGTTGCGATCAGGCTATCGGAATACAGGCTTGGATGCGTTTCTCCTTGCACGACATAAAGGACATTGTCCTGCAGGTTCTTGTCGGCTACGAACCAAGGCTCGCCGGAGCCGGTTCCGGAGCCGCCGATGCCAAGTCCCTGGCGCTGACCCAGTGTATAATACATGAGGCCGTCATGACGGCCTTTCTTCTCGCCCGTGCGAATATCAATCATATCGCCTGGTTTGGCCGGCAGATAGCCGCTCAGGAATTCCCTGAAGTTGCGCTCGCCGATAAAGCAGACGCCTGTGCTGTCCTTCTTCTTCGCCGTATGCAGTCCGGCTTCTTCCGCGATGCGGCGAACCTCCGGCTTCGGCAGATGGCCGATCGGGAACATCGCTTTCGCGAGCTGGTCCTGATTAAGCGCGCTCAGGAAGTAGGTTTGGTCCTTGCCGGCGTCTATGCCGCGCAGCAGCTTTGTTACGCCGTCTTCGGTCCGCTCGACTCTGGCATAATGCCCGGTCGCCAGATAGTCGGCGTTCAGCTCAAGCGCTTTGTTCAGGAAATCGCCGAATTTAATTTCTCTGTTGCACATGACATCGGGATTCGGCGTGCGACCCCGCTTATATTCATCGAGGAAATAGGTAAATACTTTATCATGATACTGTCGTTCAAAGTTGACCGTATAATAAGGAATGCCGATCTGATCGCAGACGCGGCGGACATCCTCGGAGTCCTCTTCCGCGGTGCAATGCCCGAATTCATCGGTATCATCCCAGTTTTTCATGAATATGCCGATTACGTCATAGCCCTGCTGCTTGAGCAGGAGCGCGGTGACGGAGGAATCGACGCCGCCGGACATACCGACGACAACTCTCGTTTCGGCGTTTGATTTGCTCATCTATGCCACCACCTTGTCTCTTGAAACTTTCATCATTGTATCATATGCTAAAAAAGTTTTCATGAAGAAGTGGGGGCTTTTTTGACACGAGGGGTGTCCAATATGTTACCATATAAAGATAATAGGAATACAGTGATTAAAGAGAGGTGCTACCTTGAAGATATCGACTAAAGGACGTTACGGTCTTACCATTATGATGGAGCTTGCAGCAAGGTTCGGCGAAGGTCCAATCTCGCTGAAGAGCATTGCCGAGCGTAACTCACTATCCGAACATTACTTGGAGCAATTGGTCGCTCCGCTGCGCAACGCAGGATTGGTAAAGAGTATTAGAGGCGCATATGGAGGGTACATTCTGTCCAAGGACCCGGCGCAAATTACATCCGGAGATATTATCCGCATTCTGGAGGGCCCAATCTCTCCGGTAGATTTCACAGAAGAAGACGATCCGGCGAAGCGCCATCTGTGGCTGCGCATCCGTGACAGCATCGCTGAGGTGCTCGACTCCACCACGCTGGAAAACTTAATCGCTTTCAAGGAAGAAGAAGCGAAGGATAGTTATATGTTTTACATTTAATCGCATACTTTGCATAAGGAAGAGCCCACCGATCATTTATTCGGCGGGCTCTTATTCAATTTGTCCCGGATTTTGTTTATTTTCCTTCACTAGTCGCTTCAATTGTTTATTAAAAGATGTATTCGAAAGCCATAATCCTCGTTGGCCTTATTGTTCATGAATTTTTGAATTCCGTATTTCGATCAGAAAAGCGCCTTGATCGAGCCCAACCACGCAGTAGCCCTGGTCATCCGTTGCACGATCCTTCGGAAAGGCTCAGCAGGAGCAGAGTCGTATGCCGGAAGTATGCTACCACCTGCGAAAATTGTCAATAATAAAATCCATTTTTCCATAATAATTCCTCCTGCCTATAAAACGCTTCAAAACGCGCTATAGTTGCGCAATTCGTACGATAGGTGAGCCTTGACGAATGTGTTATACTTTTCTAGATAAAGCTGTAGGACAAGCGAAATAATTCGATGGTTGAAGGATTCGCCGCAAGGCGCAGATTTTGAGCATCTACTATAAGGGTGACGGTTGATGGGTACATACTATTTTGATCATGCCGCTACAACGCCCATGCATCCGGATGTCGTGAAGACGATGCTCGGGCTGATGCAGGGAGTCGGGGGCAATGCATCGAGCATGCACGCGTACGGACGAGCAGCCAAGGGAGAGCTCAGCCGTGCGCGTGATCTGATTTCGGCGGCGATTGGCTGCAAGCCGGGAGAGCTGCTGTTCACATCCGGGGGAACGGAAAGCGACAATTTGGCCTTGATCGGCGGGGCGAAGGCTCAGCGCAAGCGCGGCAAAAACCACCTGATCACTTCAGCGGCAGAGCATCATGCCGTGCTGCATACATGCGAGTGGCTGGAGCAGGAGGAAGGCTTCAAGCTGACCGTGCTGCCTGTCGATCAGCAGGGCCGCATTCATGCGGATCAAGTGAGAGACGCGCTGCGTCCGGATACGGCGCTCGTAAGCATCATGCACGGCAATAACGAGGTCGGCACGCTGCAGCCGATTGAGGCGATCGGCGAAGCCGCGCATGCGGGGGGCGCTCTGTTTCATGTCGATGCTGTACAATCGTTCGGTACTACCAACTATCGGCTATCGGAGCTTCCGGTTGACTTTATGAGCTTCTCTGCGCACAAGATTAATGGACCACAAGGGGTCGGCGCCTTGTATGCGGCCGCCGGAGCGCCGTTCGAGTCGCTGCTGCAGGGCGGCTCGCAGGAGCGGAAGCGCCGTGCAGGCACCGAAAATATAGCCGGAATTGCCGGCTTTGCCAAAGCTGTTGACATTTGTGTGAACGAAATGAAAAAAAAGCAACCTTTTTTGGACAAACTTCGTAAAGAATGGGTAGAGCTGATGATAGGCGAATTGTCAAGCGATGAGGTTATCGTGAATGGCGATTTGGAGAACAGCTTGTCGCATATCATCAATCTTAGCTTTATCGGCGCCCATACGGAGTCGATGCTTATGAATCTCGATATGGCGGGTATAGCAGCAGCTAGCGGCTCGGCCTGCACATCCGGTTCGCTGGAAAAGTCCCATGTGCTAAGAGCGATGGGCATTCCGCAGGAAAGATTGGATTCAGCTGTAAGATTTAGCTTCGGGTTGGGGAATACTTTGGAGGAACTTCAAGAAGCCGCTCCTATTGTCGCGGGTATCGTAAGGCGGATACGGAGCTAGGTTAGGAGGCTTCCGGCCAAAGTGATCAAACTTCAACAGCTGATCGGGCTGCCGGTCATCGTTATTCATTCCGGCAAGCAAGTAGGAACCGTGAAGGACTGCTGGTTCGATGAGAACTGGAAGCTGAACGGCGTCGTGCTGGAATACGGCAAATGGTTTGCGGCGAAGGTTCGCATTGTCGCTTGGAGCGACGTACTCACCTGTGGTGAGGATGTTGTTATCATCGCAAGCGAAGAGGCCGTCATGATGATGAAGCCCAAGGAAGTAAGCCGCGCTTTTTACACCGGCGTCGTGAAATTGAAGAATATGCCGGTTGTAACCGTACACGGCGATCAATTAGGTTTACTGTCGGATGTTTATTTTTACCCTTTACAGGGTACACAGATAGTAGGCTATGAGCTTACTGACGGTTTTGTTTCGGATCTGATGGAGGGGCGTAAGTGGCTAAAGGCGCCGAGCGATCCGGATATGGTGTTGCTCGGGGAAGACGCGATTATCGTTCCTGCTGTCAGTGAAGCGGAATTGGAGCCTGTCGCAGCTTCCAATTTCAGAGAATAGGGAGAAATGTTTATGATGAATATGCTCAGATGTCCGAATTGCAATTCGAAAGATATCGGCAAGATCGGTTCCCACCAATTTTACTGCTGGGGCTGCTTTATTGAACTGACGGTGAATGGCGAGAAAATGTCGGTCTATCAAGTGGAAGAGGACGGCACGCTGAGCTCGCTCGACGACCTGTTCTTCGAGGACGATATCGCTTCGCAAGAGATTCACGTCAACTAACAAATAACTTCCATTGAATAAAACAACCAGGGACGGCCATAAGGCCGTCTTTTTTTGCGTTCCAAGGATGATTGGCATGACTTGTACATATACTGAACAACATAGGAGATCCTTTGCTCGCATGCGACTGGTCAGATGCGCGCGGGATGTTCGGGGGTGCAAGAGGTGGAACGATTCACAAAAAACCGGTTGTTCGTAGGGCTCATTTATTTGATATTGAGTTTGGTGGCGATCTACTTTTTATTGCAGCTGAAGCCGCTGATTGTCTCCATCTACGATTTTTTGAAAGCCGTGCTGGGGCCGTTTATTATTGCCATGATTATATCCTACGTGCTTAATCCCATTGTGACGCTGCTGCATGAGAGGAAGGTGCCGCGCACGATTGCAGTGTTGTTGATCTATGCGGTATTTTGCGCTGTGGTGACGGTGCTGCTTGTCAATATGATTCCGATGTTCGTGAATCAGATCCAGGAGTTGAACCGCCATATACCGGAGCTATCCATGCGGGCGCAAAGTCTGGTGACCGATATTAACAACACATCGTTCCTGCCTGAGAGCTTCCGCGATGGCGTCAATAAGGCGTTGATCGGAATCGAGAAGCGGGTGTCAGAATCGCTGCTGCATTTTATCAATAATATCGGGAACATGTTGAATGCGGTATTCATTGCGTTTATCATTCCGTTCCTGGCCTTCTATATATTAAAGGACTTCGATGTCTTCGAACGAACGGTCATTACTTACGTACCGAAGTCGCATCGGAAAAATACGGTCCGGCTCATGAAGGATATCGACCATGCGCTTGGCAGCTACATCAGGGGGCAGTTCCTTGTCTGCTTGATCGTCGGTATATTGGCTTATACCGGCTATTTGTTCATCGGCATGCCGTATGCGCTATTGCTGGCCAGCATTGTAGCGATTACGAATGTGATTCCTTATCTGGGACCGTTCTTCGGTGCAGCGCCTGCCTTGTTGATGGCGTCGACCGTCTCGCTGAAAATGATGATTTTGGTGGCGATTGTGAATACGGCCTGCCAAATCCTTGAGGGTAATGTCATCTCGCCGCAGGTGGTCGGCAGAACGCTTCATCTGCATCCGCTGCTCATTATTTTCGCCTTGCTGGTGGGCGGCGAGATTGCGGGCATTGTGGGCATGATATTAGCCGTGCCGATCTTCGCGGCCTGCAAGGTGATCGTCCAGCATATGTTCGCCTACTATGTGCGCCGAAAGATTATTTGACAGCCTACAGGGGCAAAGTTATAATTTGTCGTATAATAGCTAACACGATGATGAAATGGAGTAAGCCATAGCAAGCCATCCAGAGAGAATGCTTCTTCGCAGTTGCCCATCGCGGCGATATGCGTCGGTTGAGAGAGCGTTTATGTGCGTAAGTGGCCGAAAGCTAGTTTCGGAGTGTGAATGAACTTCAACGGCTGGACCCGTTATCGTCCGTTAAGGAGATTGCGCATGCTGCGCGATAACCAGGGTGGTACCGCGATATCGATTCGTCCCTGTCATTGACAGGGGCTTTTTTATTTTTTCAGAATATAGAACCTATAGGAGGCAATCGTCGATGAAAGCAAGTGAAATCAGAGCCAAGTGGCTGCAGTTTTTTGAAGAGAAAGGGCATAAGATCGAGCCGAGCGCTTCGCTCGTGCCGCATAACGATCCGTCCCTGCTATGGATCAACGCGGGCATGGCGCCGCTAAAGCAATATTTTGACGGCCGCGTCATTCCAGAGAATCCGCGGATTGCCAACTCGCAGAAGTGCATTCGTACCAATGATATCGAGAACGTCGGCAAGACTCGCCGCCACCATACGTTCTTCGAGATGCTGGGCAACTTCTCCATCGGCGATTACTTCAAGGAAGAAGTGATCACTTGGGCGTGGGAGTTCCTGACGGACAAGAAGTGGATCGGCTTCGATCCGGAGCGCCTGTCCGTAACGGTGTACCCGGAGGACGAAGAAGCATTCCGCTTCTGGAATGAGAAGATCGGCCTGCCGTCTGAGCGCATCTACAAGCTGGAGGAGAACTTCTGGGATATCGGCGAAGGACCGTGCGGGCCGTGTACGGAGATTTTCTACGACCGCGGCGACAAGTACGGCGATCTGTCCGATCCAGAGTGCTGGCCGGGCGGCGAGAACGAGCGTTTCCTGGAGGTATGGAACCTCGTATTCTCCCAATTCAACCATAACAAAGACGGCAGCTACACGCCGCTGCCGAGCAAAAATATCGATACTGGCGCAGGCCTGGAACGTTTTGCTTCTATTCTGCAAGACGTGGATTCGAACTTCGACACGGATCTGTTCCTTCCGATCATCGACCGCACTTGTGAAGTGGCAGGCGTGACGTACAAAGTGAACGAGGAGCAGGATGTGGCGCTTAAAGTGATTGCCGACCATATCCGTACGGTTGTATTCTCCGTCGGCGACGGTGTTATGCCGTCGAATGAAGGCCGTGGCTACATCATCCGCAGACTGCTTCGCCGCGCGGTGCGCTATGGCAAGAAGCTGGGCGTGGATCGTCCGTTTCTCTATGAGCTTACGCCGATTGTGGGCGATGTCATGGGTGTCTACTATCCGGAAGTAGTCGAGAAGCGCGAATTCATCGAGCGTGTCATCCGCACGGAAGAGGAGCGCTTCCACGAGACGTTGTCCGACGGCCTTGCGATGCTGTCCGATATCGTGGCATCCGCCAAGTCGGCTGACAGCACCATCATTCAAGGCGCAGACGCATTCCGCTTGTACGATACGTACGGATTCCCGTTCGACCTGACGGAGGACTTTGCGGCGGAGCATGGCATGACCGTCGACCGTGAAGGCTTCGACGCGGAGATGGAGCTTCAGCGCGAGCGCGGACGCGGCGGACGCCGCGAGACCGAAAGCATGAAGGTGCAGGGCGGACCGCTGTCCGAATATACGGATAAAAGCGAATTTGTTGGCTATACTGATCTGATAACTGACTCCCAGATTAAGGGTATCGTGCTGGGCGACGCATTCGTAGAGGAAGCGGGCGAAGGCAATCAGGTGCTGGTGCTGCTTGACCGCACACCGTTCTATGCAGAGAGCGGCGGACAGATCGCAGACCGCGGCACGATTGCAGGCGACGGCTTCGAGCTTCGCGTAGAGAATGTATCCAAGGCTCCGCATGGTCAGACGGTTCATCATGCGGTTGTGGTATCCGGCACGGCCAAAGCAGGCGCAACCGTGCAATCGGCGATCGACAAGGCTGCGCGTGAAGATATTATTAAGAATCATACGGCAACACACTTGCTTCATAAAGCGCTTAAGGAAGTGCTTGGCGATCACGTGAATCAGGCTGGCTCCCTGGTGGAGACAGACCGTCTGCGCTTTGACTTCTCCCACTTCGGCAGCGTTACAGCGGAAGAGCTGGCAGAAATCGAGCGCAAAGTGAACGAGCAAATCTGGCTGGGCACAGATGTCGACATCTCGAACAAATCGCTGGCGGAAGCAAAAGCGATGGGTGCTATGGCGCTGTTCGGTGAGAAATATGGCGATGTCGTGCGCGTCGTGCGTGTTGGCGATTATAGCCTTGAGCTGTGCGGCGGCTGTCACGTTCGCAACACTTCGCAGATCGGATTGTTCAAGCTGCTTGGCGAGAGCGGCATCGGTTCCGGCGTTCGCCGAATTGAAGCTGTAACCGGAAGACATGCTTATACGTATTACGAGGAGCAAGTGGAATTGCTGAAGCAATCGGCAGCGCTGCTGAAGTCAGGCGTAGCTGACGTGCCGAAGCGGATTGAAGGCCTGAACGCGCAACTGAAGGAGCTGTCCCGCGAGAACGAATCGCTGCAGGCGAAGCTGAGCCGGATCGAGGCGGGTTCACTTGAATCGCAAGCGGTGAAGGCGGGCGAAGTGACGGTACTCTGTGCGAAGGTGAATGCGCCGTCGATGGATGCGCTGCGCGGCATCGTGGATGAACTGAAGCCGAAGCTCGGCGCAAGCGTCATCGTGCTGGGCGCGGTAGCAGACGACAAAGTCAATCTTGCGGCAGCGGTATCCGCTGATCTCGTGAAGAAGGGCTTCCATGCCGGCCAGATCATTAAGGAAGCGGCGATTATTTGCGGCGGCAACGGCGGCGGACGCCCAGACATGGCCCAAGCAGGCGGCAAGGATATTACGAAGCTGGACGAAGCGCTGAAAGTTGCGGAAGAACTGGTTGTTAACCGGGCGAATGTGATATGATAGTGCTAGGCAATGTCTCTTTAACGGTTTTTTGGAAAGCGAGGTGCTGTTGATGAGTTCTATGGACCAAACAATGAAGTTTAACGTGAAGGCTGAGGGGGTGGAGACTTCTTCTGGAGATATTCTTCTTAGCGTGCATGAAGCATTGCTGGAGAAGGAATACAATCCAATTAACCAGATCGTTGGGTATTTGCTGTCCGGAGATCCCGCGTATATTCCGCGGCACAACAACGCCAGAAGTTTGATCCGCAAGAAGGAACGCGACGAATTGATCGAAGAGTTGGTCCGGTTTTACTTGCAGCACAAGAAACAATAACAAGGAGCCGGACAATTAGATGAGAGTGATGGGACTGGACTATGGGGACCGCAATATTGGAGTGGCGATCAGCGATGCCTTCCAATGGACGGCTCAAGGCATCACAGTCGTGGAAAAACGACGCGACGGAGGAGAGCTGGATCGGTTATCCGAGCTGGCAAAGGAACATGAAGTATCCGAAGTCGTAGTTGGTTTGCCGAAGAATATGAACGGATCCGTCGGCCCGCGTGGCGAAATTTGCATCGCATTTGCCGAGCAGATTGGGCAGAAGCTAGAATTACCAGTTCACCTTTGGGATGAAAGGCTGACAACGGTAGCAGCCGAGCGAACGCTCCTGGAAGCGGACGTCAGCCGGAAGAAGCGAAAGCTAGTCATAGACAAGATGGCCGCAACGATCATCTTGCAAAATTATCTCGATTCTAAAACGAAAAGGTGAGGGTTACGATGACAAAGGACGACATGCAGTACGAAGAGCCGGAAATCATTTATATTCCGGATGAAGAGGGCAACGAAGAGGAATTCGAAGTCATCATGAAGTTCGAAGTAGATGATTCGGATCAGAAATATATGATGGTTGTGCCGCTGATCGGCGCGGATGACGAGGAAGACGAAGTCTATGCGTTCCGTTATGAAGAAGATGGCGACGATCTGAAGCTGTATACGATTGAAGACGAAGAAGAATGGAACATGGTCGAGGAAACGTTCAACACGCTGCTCGGTGAGTTGGAGGAGCAGGGAAATGACTGATGTTTCACATAACAATCCTGAGCGGCTTAGCCGCTTGAAGGAACTGTTCGGCACCGAAGTGGAACTCGTGTCTGAAGATGGCACAGCCGAATTTTTCCGGATTAAAGCCGAGTTCAAGCTAGGCGGCGTGCAGTATGTTGCGCTGCAAAGCGAGGCGATGCGCGCCGAAGACGAGGTTGAGCTGTTCCGCATCAATCTGGACTCCGATGAGCCTCATCTGGAGACGATTGAGGACGATGAGGAATGGGAATCGGTCTCGGAAGCCTATGACGATCTGCTGTTTGACGGAGAAGAGCGCCCATAGCGTCCTGTACGGCGTTATCATTCGGCAGCTTGTCATTGCGCAATAAATACATTCGTATAGTGGAACCAAAAGGGCGGCTTACCACCGCTCTTTTTTTCGGAAACTTGCAGAAGAGGGTGCGATTGGTTGGATACGATGGAAGAGAAGCAAACGCAAAAAAAGAAGAAAAAGCGGAGCAAGAATCAGAAGCCTAGAACATGGCTCATTAATTTGTGGGTCTTTGTCAGCCTGGTGGGCATTATGGTTCTGGTCGCCGGCGGTGCGGCTTTTTACTTGTGGAACAATCTTAAACCTACGCCCAAGGGCGAGATGAAGCAGGTGACGATCACTCGGGGCATGTCTGCCAATTCAGTGGCCGATCTGCTCGAAGAGAATGGCATTATTAGAAATGGATTTGTATTCAGCTATTATTTGAAGATGAAAGATGAAGGAGCCAAGTTCCAAGCCGGCACGTACGAGCTGCAGCCCGGCATGGACAAAACTGCGGTTATTGCGAAGCTTAACGCGGGGGATACGATCGCAGCAGAGACGATCAGATTCACGATTCCGGAGGGCTTCACTGTCCTGCAGATTGCGGACAAGCTGTCGGCTGATGGACTCATTAATAAAGACAAGTTTCTGGAGCTGGCCGAGACGGACCGCGCCTGGGGAGACTCAGAGACGGTCCGCGGCTTGCCGAAGTCGGATAAGCTGCATAAGCGTCTTGAGGGTTATATGTTCCCGGAGACATACGAAATGAAGAAGGAAAGCACCGAGGAAGATATTATTATTCGCATGCTGACAGAGACTGACCGCAAGCTTAGCGCTTTGCCGGAAGGCTGGCAAGATGCAATGGAAGCTACGGGCAGAACACTGCACGAAATATTGACGATCGCATCGCTGGTTGAACGCGAGGTTGTCGTAGACGAGGAGCGCGCGCTGGTTGCCGGTGTCATCTACAACCGGATTGCAGCCCCAATGCGGCTGCAGATTGACGCTACGGTCCAATATGCCCTGGATACGCCGAAGGCACGCCTGTCTCTGTCTGATTTGGAAATCAACAGCCCTTATAATACGTACAAGATCGACGGCTTGCCGCCGGGACCGATTGCAAGTCCGAGCATTGCTTCGATTGAAGCGGCGTTGTATCCTGCGGATACCAAATATCTATTCTATGTGACGAAAAAGGATGGCTCACAGTCGCATCTGTTCGCAGAGACGTTCAAGGAGCATCAGAAGAATATCGCTTTAAGTGAAAAAACGACGCAATAGCAGGTGCCAGCAGACCAACTTTGTGAATTGGCACCCCTAGTATAGACGAAGGAGAACCATAATGACGTACAGACCTGAATTGCTTGTCACCGCATCGTCGCTTGAAGAGCTGTCCCGGCTTATAGCTGCCGGCGCCGACGCGTTCGTCATTGGCGAGTCCCGTTACGGGACTCGGCTTGCCGGTGAATTCTCGAGAGAGATGATCAAGGAAGCCGTAAGCCTGGCACACGCCAAAGATGTTCGAATCTATGCGGCGGTCAACAATATTATCGATAACGCTGCGCTTGAAGAGCTGCCCGATTATGTGGCGTTTCTCCATGAAGCGGGAGTAGACGCCATCGTATTCGGTGATCCTGCCGTGCTAATGGCTGCGAAGTCTCATGCGCCCGGCATGGCGCTGCATTGGAATACGGAGATGACCTCGACGAACTTCGCAACGGCCGAATATTGGGCGCGCAGAGGCGCAACACGTTATGTGCTTGCTCGGGAGCTCAATATGGAGCAGATCGAAGATACGAAGGCAAGGTCGGAGCTTGAAATTCAAGTTCAAGTGCATGGCATGACGAATATTTATCATTCGAAGCGTTCATTGGTGCACAGCTATCTGGAGCATAAAGGGGACCCGGAGCGCATCCCGGATGCGGAGATTGAGCGCGGACTGTATATGATGGAAGCGGATCGTCCCGATGAGCGCTATCCCATCTTCGAGGATGCTAACGGCACGCATGTTATGAGCTCCAGCGATATTTGCATGCTCGAAAACTTGCACGAGCTGCTGGCCGTCTCGGTTGATAGCTTCAAGATCGAAGGCATCATGAAATCGGTCGAATACAACGAGAGAGTCGTTAGCGTCTATCGCAGAGCGATTGATGCCTATTTGGCTGACCCGGAAGGCTATCGCTTCCAAGAGGAGTGGCTCGATTCGATCAAGGAAGTGCAAGATCCGAAGCGCGAGCTAAGCTATGGCTTCTTTTATAAGGAACAAGTCTATTGATCGGATACATGCAGGAGGTGTGAACCACGATGACTACAGGCATAAGAACGGCTTCCCGCCGCTATCAGGGCAAGCGCAACAGGCTGGATCGGCCGGAGTTGCTCGCTCCGGCAGGCAATCTGGAGAAGCTGAAATTCGCCATTCACTACGGGGCGGATGCCGTCTATATCGGCGGACAAAAGTACGGTCTTAGATCCAATGCGGACAACTTCAGCTTCGAAGAGATGAGAGAAGGCGTCGAATTCGCCAATCGCTACGGAGCGAAGGTGTTCGTCGCCACCAATATCTATGCGCATAACGAGGATATTGAAGGTATCGAGGAGTATTTGCGCAATTTGGAGGCAGTCGGCATCTCGGCTATTATTGCCGCTGATCCCGTCATTATTGAGACGGCACAGCGCGTTGCGCCGAAGCTGGAGGTGCATCTCAGCACACAGCAATCGACGATGAACTGGCAGGCGGTCAAGTTCTGGAAGGATGAAGGACTGCCTAGGGTCGTGCTTGCGCGCGAGACTAGCTTCGAGGAGATCGAAGAGATCAAGAAGCATGTCGATATCGAGATTGAAGCGTTCATTCATGGTGCGATGTGCTCGTCGTATTCCGGAAGATGCGTTTTGTCGAACCACTTCACCGACCGGGATTCCAATCGCGGCGGCTGCTGCCAGTCGTGCAGATGGAAGTATGATTTGTTCGTGGACGATGCACCGATGTACGAGCAAGGCAAAGACCAGTTCACGATGGGCTCGAAGGATTTGTGCATGATCGGTTATTTGCCGGAGCTTATTGAGGTTGGCGTTGACAGCTTCAAGATTGAAGGCCGCATGAAGAGCATTCATTACGTGGCTACAGTGGTTAATGTCTATCGGCAGGCGATAGACGCTTACTTCGCCGATCCGGAAGGCTACGAATTGAAGCAGGAGTGGATCGAGGAGATGAACAAAGCCGCGAACCGTCCGCTCAATACGGGCTTTTTCCTGGATACCCCAGGGGTGGAGGATCATATTTACGGCCCTGAGGAAAAAGCGGCACCGTACGACTTTGCCGGCATTGTGCTGGATTATGATGATCGGACCGGATTCGCAACCCTGCAGCAGCGCAATCACTTCAAGGTAGGACAGGAAGTAGAATTCGTAGGACCGGGCGGCACATTCTTCAAGCAGACGGTGACGGAGCTGACGGATGAGACTGGAGTTGCTCTGGATGTGGCAAGACATCCGCTGCAAACCGTACGCGTGCGCACGCTAAAGCCGGTAAAGCCGATGGATATGATGCGCAAGAAAATTCGTTAACTATATTTAGTGGAAATTAGAAAAAAACCAACATAAAGTCATAATAAACCCTTAACCAAATTGGTTAAGGGTTTATTTGTATTTTTCCATTGACAACAGGGACTAGGAACCTAAATAATAGAACCTAGGAACTAGTGATTGTGTCACTATCATTTTGTCTATAGCTGTTGTTTGCTTTACGTTCTATACCACAACAAACAAGGTGGGTGTCAGGTATGTTGACAAAGATGGAGCAAGACGGCAGTAAATCTGAACGAAACAGAGATGAACTAAAAAGCGGAAAGCCAAGGAATCAGGAATTACATAAAATAGCGTCATTTAATATTACGCGAATATGGGCGTCAGTAGGTTTTAAATTATTTATTATTATTTTTGTCGGCATATTGGCATGTGTGCTTACCGTGGGTCTAATTTCCTATTCACAAGCCAAACAAATGGTGGAAGAAAATGTATCGGAAGCCAGTCACCAGACCATTGTACAAGCTGCGGATAATTTGGATGTCGTCTTTAAAACGTATGAGGATTTTACGATGCAGCTGCTGGTGGACAAGGATTTTTTTGCTTTGGCTCGCAATATTGCTGGTCATGAGGACGAATCGGTTCGCTATTCATCTGCCAAGGCGCTGTCGGATAAGTTCCGGGGGTATGCACTTAGCCAGCAGTCGGTGAAGGGGATGATACTCCTGCCGGTAAAGCAAGGGCTTCATGTGGTGGCCTCCGGTTCCTCGCTCAGCACGAAAGCAGAAGCGCTTAAGGAATCGGACTGGTACCGCAAGACGTTGGAGCTGAACGGCAAAACCCATTGGATCGCACCTCAAGCTGGCGGAATCTCTTACGATTCCAAGACTCCGACAATCGGCCTCAGTCGACTGTTGAAGGACGGAGTTTCCAGCGACGCGTCGTATATTCTTCTGCTAGAGATGGATGCGGCTACGTTCAGCGGCCGCTATGCAAGCGTCGAGCTTGGCGAAGGCAGCGCTCTGGCTATCGTGGACAGAGAAGGCAAGTATGTACTGGCGCAGGATGCCGCATTAATCGGGCAAGCAGCCTCCATCAGTGTGCCTTCGGATGACGGCTCCTGGAAGGGCTTAACGACAGACGGCAGTGAGGTGCTAGCCGTATACAAGACCTTCCAGGCGATGGATTGGAAGCTGGTCGGCACAATACCGGTGAAGGCGCTTACGCAGGATGCGGAGGCTATTCGGAGCTTGACGTGGATTACCGCGCTGGCTGCCGCATTGATCGCCGTCGCCATCGGGGGGCTGGTCATTATGACCATTGCCCGTCCGCTCGTGAAGCTGCGTAATCTGATGCTGCAAGGCGCGGATGGCAATCTGGCTGTTCGCTCCTCGATCAGGAAGCGGCGGGATGAAATCGGCGGACTGAGCGACAGCTTCAACCGCATGATGGGGCAGATGACGGAATTAGCGCAGGAGGCTACGCGTTCCGCTGAGGCCGTACTCGCTACGGCTTCTAGGCTGTCGGACGCCTCGCATAAGACGTCCTCAGCGGCGAAGGAGATTGCCGTTGCGACGGAGGAAATCGCAAGCGGCTCATCCAATCTGGCATCCGAGGCTGATCGCGGCAGCCAGCTAACGGGACGTATCGATGCAGGCATGAAGCAAGTCCTGTCGGCAAGCGAGATGATGTTGGCTTCCGCTGCACAGGTGGAGCGCGCTAGCGAGCAAGGTACGGCCTATATGGAGCAATTGCTGGAGAAGACGGGCATGACGGAAGCGATGACAAGCTCTATGGCCGAGAAGGTAGACGCGCTCAAGGACAGTACAGCGTCGATTGCGGGTATTCTGGAAGTGATGCAACAATTAACAAAGCAGACGAACATTTTGTCTTTGAATGCTGCCATTGAAGCTGCTCGTGCAGGAACGGCTGGCAAGGGGTTTATGGTCGTAGCCGATGAGATCCGCAAGCTGGCAGAGCAGTCCCGCCAATCCATTGAGATCGTAGCACGTACGACAGAGACGATCCGGCACGGTATTGACGAGACGGTGCAGGTATTGTCGCAAGCTTACCCGATCTTCCAGGAGCAGATCGGCTCGGTTAAGGAAGCGAACGGCATCTTCATTAGCGTTCAGCAGCAGATGGCGCAATTCGTGCAAGGGCTGGATAGCGTAACAGGCTCGGTGGCCGAGCTGGAGCATTCGCAGGCTGCGTTGTCTGAAGCGATGCTTAGTGTAAGCTCAGTGGCCGATCAATCTTCCGCGACGAGCGAGGAGGTAGCGTCTCTAAGTCATGAGCAGCTAGGCATTAGCGGCAGTCTGGTCAGCTTGTCCGGGGAGCTTAATGAAGTGTCCACAAGGCTCAAAGAATCGCTTGCCCAATTTAATATGGAGAAACGTGCTTGACCGATTATTAAAAGACATATGAAGCAACCCTATTCCGCGGCGGTATGAATGCCGGTTACGAGGAATAGGGTTTTTTCTCTACTAATTGACAAGAAACCAACAATATCAAATAATAGGAAATAGACTACATACATTGTTCGGCATAATTCGCTAAAAAAAAGGATCGTATGCGTTCGACCAAACTAAAGGCGGTGCTTGCCATCATGGCCGGTAAAGAGAAAAAGCTGCTTCATGTGTCTGCGAAGGAGACAGGGGAGAAGGGAAAGAGAATTGAAAACGGTTACATAAAAGAGTCGTCCGTCTGGCGCTCTTTCTTGACGAATCCTTTTAAATCGGTTGGCTTGAAAATCTTTTTTGCCATCTTCGGAAGCATTTTGGCATGTGTATTGACGGTAGGGCTGCTGGCCTATTCCGAGGCGAAGACGTTGGTTGAGAAAAAAGTATCGGATGCCAGCCTGCAGACGATCAATCAGGTAGCCAGCAATCTGGATGTCATCTTCAAAACCTACGAGGACCTATCACTTCAATTGTTGATCGACAAGGATTTTCATGCCATCGTCAGCCAGCTTGCAACGAGCAATGACGATTACGAGAAATTCGAGGCAGCGCGAAGGCTTGGCGATAAGATGCAAGGCATGACGCTTGGCAATAACTCGATCAAAGGCATTATGCTGCTGCCGTTGTCGGAAAACTTGCATGTGGTGGCGGCTGGCTCATCGCTGACGACCCGAGCGGAGCCCCTACTGAAGACGGAGTGGTATCAGAAGACGATCGAGCTGAACGGCAAGGTGAATTGGATTGCACCGCAGCCTACAGGCATCTCGATGCTAAGCGATAAGCCAACAATCGCCTTGACCCGACTGTTGAAAAATACGGTATCGAGTGAAGCCGGATATATGCTGGTACTGGAGATTGAAGCAGATACAATTGTGAATCGCTACAAGGATGTCGTCCTGGGGGACGAAAGCGAGCTGGCGATTATCGACGGTGACGGGAATTATGTTATCGCAAATGATAATGCGAAGATTGGAAAAGCGGCCAGTATTAGCTTGCCGGTATCCGGAGTGCTGGCGCAAGCCGGATCACCGAAGCTGTATACGACCGATGGCGTAGAAGTGCTTGCGGTCTATCAGAAGCTTCAATCGATGGATTGGAGATTGGCGGGAACGATACCGGTTAAGCACTTGGTGAAGGATGCGGAGTCTATCCGCAATATTACGCTGATCACGGCGCTTGCCGCAATGGTTCTTGCGATTGCAATTGGCGTACTTGTCATTTTTGCGATTGCAAAGCCGCTTGTGAAAATCTGCAGCTTGATGATGGAGGGGGCGCGGGGCAACTTGACGGTACGCTCATCCATGCGCAAGCGGCAGGATGAGATTGGGACGCTGAGTGTAAGTTTCAATGCAATGATGGATCAGATTACAGGATTGGCTCAGCAGACGACAAGGTCGGCGGCAGACGTGCTGCAGACAGCATCCGAGCTGACGGAGGCTTCGCGGAAGACATCGGCTTCCGCCAGAGAAATAGCCGCGGCTACGGAAGAGATTGCAGGAGGCGCGACTAGTCTCGCGGTCGAAGCGGAGAGAGGCAATGAGCTCGCAGTCCATATTAACGAGCAGATGAAGCAGGTTATCTCGGCGAATGAAGAGATGGTCGGTTCCGCTGCAACCGTGGAGCAGTCGAGCGAGCAAGGAACCGCTTATATGAAGACACTCATTCAGAAGACAGGCATGACCGAAGAGATGACGCGCTCCATGGTAGAGAAGGTCGATGCGCTGAAGGAAAGCACAGGCTCGATTGTGAAAATATTGGATGTGCTTAACAATTTGACAAAACAGACGAATATTCTTTCTCTGAATGCAACGATAGAAGCTGCCAGAGCAGGCGCAGCGGGCAAAGGCTTTATGGTCGTCGCGGACGAGATCAGGCAGCTGGCTGACCAATCGCGGCAATCTATTGATGTCGTCGCTCAGATTACGGACAAGATCAGATCCGAGATTGATGAGACGGTACAAGTATTGACGGAGGCTTATCCGCTCTTCCAAGAGCAAATCGGGTCTGTCAAAGAGGCAAACGGCATATTCGTCAGCGTACAGGAACAAATGTCGCAATTTGCCCAGCGGTTGAGCGGCGCAACAAGCTCCATCGGGGAGCTGGAGCAGTCGCAGCAGGTGCTGGCCGAAGCGATGACCAATGTCAGCACGGTAGCGGAAGAGGCCTCTGCAACGTCTGAGGAAGTAGCATCCCTGAGCAGCGAGCAGCTTCATATCAGCAATAACCTGGTGCTGCTGTCAGAGAAGCTGGATGCCGTATCGCGAGGACTGAAGGATTCACTTGCTCAATTCAAACTTTAGGTATTGATGGATTCACCTAATCTAGGACTGAATGGATACTTCGGTATAATCAGTCCTATTTTTTTGTTTTTAGTATTATGAATGAGATGTTAATTGTCGATAAAACTAGTAGTATCGTTCTATGGACGTAGGCTTTAATACACATTACATATGAGGATTTCATACTACAAAGGCGGTGTCTACCTTCATGCCGGGTACAAAAGGGAAGAAAAAGGAAAAGGAATTGGACAACAAGCAACAAATTGAAAACAAGCTTGCGAGCGAGAAGAAAGCAGGCGCCAGCGTTAAGTCGACAGCAAATTGGATGAAAAGCAGCCTGAAAGATGTAAACATTTCCAGCCCAGTCAAATCTGTTGGGCTTAAGCTTTTCTTTATTATTATCATCAGTATCGTTGCCTGCGTATTGACTGTCGGGCTGATCGCGTATTCCCAAGCCAAAAATCTGGTGGAGAAGAACGTATCAGAAGCTAGCTACCAGACTGTCAATCAGGTAACCAACAACCTGGATATCGTATTCCAGACGTATGCTGACCTGACGCTTCAAATGCTAATCGACAAAGAGCTTCAGACAGAATTGAAAGTTCTGTCCACAACTAATGATTCTTACGATATCCTGCAGTCCAGCAGAACGATATCTGATCGTATGTCTACTTATATTATGGGCAACACCACGATTACAGGTGCGGCTATTATTTCAACCGACGAAGAAGAAGGTGTCATTACAGCTGGCAACAATAACGGCTACCGTGGCGATACGCTGACTAAGGCGGACTGGTTCACGCAGACGATTGAGCAGGACGGCAGACTCGTGTGGGTCGAGCCGAGCAGCACAGGGATCATTGCTTCCAAGTCGCCTAACTCGATCGCACTTGCGCGTGTGATCAAAGCGGCAAACAGACCTTATGTCCTGGTCATGGAAGTCAATCTGGACGCGATCGTGAAGCGATACCAGGATGTACAGCTTGGCGAAGGCAGCACGCTTGCCATCGTGAATGGCGCGGGTCAATACGTGACGAACAATGATCTGGCTTTGCTGGGACAGCCGCATATTGTTACGCTGCCGACTGAGGGCGAAGAGGCTAAGTCGGATCGCAAGAAGATGACTACGGTAGAGGGCAACAGCGTGCTTGCTGCGTATCAGACTTCCGAGATTACGGGCTGGAGATTCGTAGCGACGATTCCAGTTGAGAAACTGGTAGAGCAAGCGTCGGTTATTCGTAACTTAACATGGCTGATGGTTGGTCTGGCAACGCTAATTGCCATCGCGATCGGGGTTCTGGTCATACGTACAATTGCCACTCCGCTTGTGAAGCTCCGCAATCTGATGGTTGAGGGTGCAAGAGGCAATCTGACGGTTCGCTCTTCGATCAAGAAGCGCCAGGATGAGATCGGCCAGCTGGCTGACAGCTTCAATGACATGATGACGCAAATCACGTCCTTGGCGTTGCAAACGACTCATTCGGCAGCAGAGGTTCTACAGACGGCATCCGAGCTGACAGACGCATCGAAGAAGACCGCAATCGCTGCTAAAGAGATTGCAGTGGCAACGGATGAAATCGCCAACGGCGCAACAAGTCTTGCTGTTGAGGCGGAGCGCGGCAGCGACCTGACGAATCATATGAATACGCAGATGAAGGAAGTTATTTCTGCGAACGAGCAAATGTCGCAATCCGCATCCGAAGTGGATCAAGCGAGCCAGCAAGGTACCTCGTACATGGGCCAATTGATCCAGAAGACGGGTCTGACGGAAGAGATGACGCGTTCCATGGTGGAGAAGGTTGATGCGCTGAAGGACAGCACCGGTTCGATTGTGAAGATCCTGGATGTGCTTAACAACTTGACGAAGCAAACGAATATTCTATCGCTCAATGCGACGATTGAAGCGGCGCGCGCAGGCGCGGCAGGCAAAGGCTTTATGGTCGTTGCCGATGAAATCCGCAAGCTGGCTGACCAATCGAAGCAATCGATCGATATTGTTGGTCAAATTACAGCGAAGATTCAAGGAGAGATTGAAGAGACGGTAAAGGTTCTGTCCGAAGCATATCCGATCTTCCAGGAGCAGATTACGTCGGTCAAGGAAGCGAATCAGATCTTCCTGACGGTGCAAGCACAAATGGGTCACTTCGTCGAGAAGCTGGAGCTTGCGACCACATCGATCGGCCAACTGGACGAGTCGCAATCCGTATTGTCGGAAGCTATGACGAATGTCAGCGCGGTAGCCGAGGAGTCCTCTGCTACATCCGAGGAAGTGGCTTCGCTCAGCACCGAGCAGCTTAGCATCAGTGATGGACTGGTCAGATTGTCCGAGAAGCTGGATTCCGTATCCCGCGGACTGAAAGATTCGTTGTCACAGTTTAAAGTGCAATAATAGAACGATACTGCAAGCTGTCCCCGTAATGGGGGCAGCTTTTTTGCGCTTTCATGGGATGGCTTGGTTCTTAAACCATGATTTCTGATTCCCCGATTGTCTCATGTTTGTCGAAGTTTGGAAGATCGGCAAAAGGCAACAATAGTGAGAAGAGGCTGTTCTCGTTAAGAGTAGCTGGAATGCGATTAGCTGAAAAACAGGAGGGTGAGTCCGGTGATTACGAAGAGAGCAGGAGCTATCGGCATCTTGATTACCCTCGTACTGCTGCTGTTCGTGGTCCGAATGGCATGGCTTCAGCTGCTCCCGTCGCATATCCCGACTGCATCGCCTGCAGCAGGCGGACGGGACGGCTGGAAGCGGATGGCGGTTGTGCAGCGGCAGAGGAGCCTTGTTCTGGATACGGGCAGAGGGGATTTCCTCGACCGGAACGGTTTGGCCATTACAGGCGAGACTTATATGACGGTCGTGTTATTCCCCGTGAGGCCTGATGTGCGGGGTAGCCAGGAGCAACTGGGCAAGCTGGCTGAGCAGCTGCGCATCTCCAAGGAAGAGCTCATCCATCGCTGGAATGACATGACGCAGCCTGATTTCTGGCGGGAGGGATCAGGGAAGGACGGACCGGTCAGACTCACAGAAGCTCAGGCCAACGCGATTAGAAGTCTAAAGGTAGAAGGTGTCCGTGTGCTTCCATACCGTAATCGTTATTTGTCCCAGTTCGATGCGAAGCATGTGATCGGCTTTACAAGCCAGCATCCGGAATGGCTCATGTCCGCTCATGAGCAGGACATTGCGAAAGGCCGAAGGAAGCTAACGGAACAGGTTGGCGGCTCAGGGCTGGAGAGATCGCTTGATGGCCTGCTGCACGGCATTGGAGAAACATCGGTCTCCTACTTTATCGATGGCCGCAATGCGCCGCTTCACGGGCTTGATCTGCGCGTCGTACAGCCGAGCAACCGGTATTATCCGCTTAAGGTTGTAACGACAATTGATCTGGCGATGCAGAATGAAATAGAAGAGTATGCCGATGCCATGGGGTTACAGGAAGGGTCAATTGTCGTGCTGGATGCGCGCAATGCCGACATTGTGGCGATGGTGTCGAGGCCGAAGCTGAGGCCCGGCAAGTTTGGCAGCAGCGACGGATCGGAGTGGCGCAACTATGCGCTGACCGCGGTAGAGCCGGGTTCAATATACAAGCTGGTTACGGCAGCATCTGCGTTGGAGCACGGCGTGGTAGACCCGAGGGAAAAGTTTCATTGCAACGGTCATTACGGCAGGTATGGGCTATCCTGCTGGAAGGAAGGCGGACATGGCGAGCTTACCTTCCAGGAAGGAATAGCCCAATCCTGCAACATTGTGTTCGCTACTATTGCGGAGCGACTGGAAGCGGAGCAACTGGATCGAACGGCGGAGGCGCTTGGTGTGAAGGAGCGCATAGGCTGGTATAGCAGCCAAGGCTTCGGCCCGTTCCCGAAGCCGCTCAGGCTGCTGCCGGAAGAGGAAGCGGGGCGCTTATTCGCGGGTGAGCGGAGCGGGGAGGACGGAGGTGTGCGCGTTCAGAGCGGTATCGGGCAGCGCGACGTCCGTATGACGCCGCTCCAGGCCGCGAATTTGATGGTAACGCTCATCCACGGAGGCCGAGTTATGGAGCCGAGAATTGTCAGCGAGGTTCGCTATGCGAGCGGCGAGAAAATGGTCGAGCTTCCGGCGCGTAAGCTGCCCCTGACCGGCCGAGGCATCCGTACGGATACGGCAATGGCATTGCTGCGAGGGATGGAGGCGGTCGTTGATCACGGTACGGGGCAATCGATACGCAAGGGAATCTGGAAGGTAGCAGGCAAATCCGGTACGGCGGAGACGGAGGAAAACAGCGTGGCGCTTAATCACCAGTGGTTCGCCGGATATGGACCTGCTGCGAAGCCGCGCTATGCGGTAGCTGTGCTTGCAGCTAATCGTCCTATCGGCAGCTCCCACCAAGCGACCAAGCTGTTCCGCGGCGTCATGGACATCGCGGCGAAGCATGCGCATGAGCCTCATAGGCATGGTCACCGCTTCTGAGCTATCTAATCAGAAATTAACGTCCCTTGCACCGCTAAATAGGATGGATGAGCTTATACGGGAGATTAGCGTTGTGAGGCACCACTAAATCGTCTGGATAAGCATAATCGAGCAAATAGTGTTATGTGACAACGTTAATTTGACTTCCGTTACAGCGGCTAGTTGCATTGTTTTAGCTGATGGGTCAGCCACCAGAAATAAAGCTCCCGTCACTCTGATGCAGAGGCGGGAGCTTTTTCGTAACCGTATTATTTTTTCAGTGAATCAATAAAGGCGGTATCTTGCTTCCCAGGCTCATTCGCCACATCGGCTGCGACGACGGGTTCATCGAATTCGTCGACCGGAGTGCGGATCCAGCGGTGGAAGTAGCCTTGGTCGTACAGCGACTTCACGAGGATGACCAGAATCGGCGACAGGATGACGCCGGCGATGCCGAACAGCGAAAGCGAGATAATCATGAACGACAGCATAGTGAACGCTGATACGCCCAGCGAATCGCCCGTAATCTTCGGCTCCAGAATTTGGCGCGTCAGAATGACGACCAGCAGCAGCGCAGACAGCCAAATGGCCAGCGATAATTTCCCAACGATGAACAAATAAATAATCCATGGGATGAACAGTGTGCTGACACCGAGCAGCGGCAACACGTCGAAGATCGCAGCGACTACCGCTATGATGAAGGCATTATCTACACCAAGCAGGATAAGAGCGATCAGAATAACGATGAACGTAATGCTGATCATTTTGGCTTGTGCCTTGATGTACGATGCGATGCCTCTGAATACATTGTTTCTAAGGAAGAAAAAAGCACTTTTAAAAGTTTTTGGCGTTTTGTCCGTTGCGGCCTGTTTCCAGGTTTTAATTTCGATACTTAAGAAATAAGCTAATATAATCCCGACCACAAAATTGAAAATAAAAGTGGAGAAGGACGATACGTATCCGATCAAGCCGTTCAGGAAGGCGGTAATCCACTTCTGCAGATTATCGGTCGCGCCTTTGGTCAGGTTTTTGATTTCTTCCGACAGGCTGACGTCATTAGGCAGTTTGTCCAGTTGTTTCTCTACCTGGGACGCCAGGTTGCCGATTTGTTCGGCCAGGATGCTTTGATATCTAGGGAAGTTCTCAATCAGCGCGTTGCCTTGCTTTGTAATAAGCACAGCCGCGCCAGAGAAGGCACCCAGGATGAGCAATGTAAAAATAAGGATGGATATGCCGGAGGCAATAGACTTTTTTACCCCCCACTTATTTAATCTTTTTGCGAGCGGTTCAATAATAAGGAAGATCAGGAACGCAAAAAAGATTGGAGTGGCGATCTTGTACACATAACTAAAGGCATACATGACCAAATAGACGGTTAATGCGATGAGAGCAATGTCAAATGCGGTTCTCCAGTATTTTTTGTAGAAAGGCAGCATGCGGTTCCCCTTCTTCCCATTTTCGGGATCTTGATTTGGTTTTCTTTCCATTAAGATTGTACTATAGATTTTATGAATTGTGCCTATTTTTTATTTGAGTATGATACAATTAGAGGTATTGTTGTTGTTCTGAACCGCTAACTATTCATCGACTAATTCATCAAACGGTGGGGAAAACAAGATGGAAAATTTGTTTTTATGGGGATTCTACGTCATGACGTTCTACGCCTTTCTCCCTGGTGTGATAAGCCGAACGTTCGGCTTCCGCGTATTCAAAAAGGGGAAAGTGGAGAAGGAGATCGCACTGACGTTCGATGACGGGCCAGACCCTGTCTATACGCCACAGCTGCTGGATTTGCTCGCCCGCTACAATGCGAAAGCGACTTTTTTTATCGTTGGGTCGCATGCAGAGGGGCAACAAGAATTGCTGCGCCGGATGCAAGAGGAAGGACATACCATCGGTATTCATAATTATGTGCATAAATCGAATTGGGTTATGCGTCCTCGCACAGTAAGGCGCCAGATTGAGAAGACGAATGATATCATCGAGCAGGCTACGGGAAGCCGCGCTATCTATTATCGGCCGCCATGGGGAATTGTGAATGTATTCGATTATTCCAATCTGGGTTATCTGCGAATTATTTTGTGGTCGGCGATGTTCGGGGATTGGCGCAAGTCAGTAGGCGCGGAGCGCCTGAAGAAAAGAATGATGAAGAAGCTTCGTCCAGGCGAGGTCCTGCTGCTGCACGACTGCGGCGATACTCTCGGCGCGGATCATGATGCGCCCCGCAATATGCTCACTGCACTGGAAGCGTATATGGAAGAGGCTGCGAAGAGAGGCTATACATTCGTTGCCATCGAAGAGATGATGAAGCTGACGGATGCGAAGCGGGCGATGCACCGCTCACTGGGCAAGCGAATTATCATCTCGCTGTGGCTAATGTGGGAGCAGGCGTTTCACACATTGTTCCGGCTCAAGAAAGTCGGCGACAGCGACACGCCGGCCTTCCATTATCGCGTAACCACATACAATGGCGACGAGCTTAAGTTCGAACAAGGCGGCAGCATTGCAAAAGGGGATACTGTAGCGGAGCTGCACTTTGACAACCGCATGTTGTCGAGCATCGCCGCTACGTCCAAGTCCCCGCTTGCTACAGGCATTCGTATGCTGAGGGAAGTGGAGCGCGCGCTGCCGCAGCTTGCGGATCAGCTGTCCGCCGATCCTGATGCCAAGCATATCAAGGCCGTATACGGGGTTACGATGATTCATCGCGGGGCAGACCGGCTGGGCTTTGAAATATTCAAGCTGAAGGAAGGGCTGTTCGCCAAGTCGACGCGTATCTATCTGAAGCTGCTGCTTAAGGTATTGACCAATACGAAGCAATACGGCAAGGAGCGGAAGCGCAAGGACAGAAGCGAGGCCATCTCGCCGCGTATGCTGCTTATGCCTGTACAGAAGATCGTGTCGTACGCGACCGTACAGACGAGAATGATCAAAGAAGAAGTGGAGCGTGTGTCCGAATCTGTAGACCGGGTCATTAGCGGTGCTGCGGAGGATGCGTCTTCGATTGGTTCGAAGACAACGGCCATTTAATGCTCTATGCAGCAAGAGAAAACGGTGCAGCCCACATGACGGGCTGCACCGTTTTTTTAAGACCATATGTCTTACTTGTAGAAGTCGGTTGTATCATGGATGTGGGAAGAAATGCGGATAATTGGGTTTGTACAGAGATATACGCCTAAAGTTATGTGGGCTTTAAAAAGTAAAACGGCTCATTCGGGGTCAGAATGAACCGCTCTAGCAGGCATTAAAATTAAAGAGATAAAGTATCCAGCGGGATTTCAAACGCCCGTTTAATAACCAACCCGGCAGCTAGCTTCGTTTCATCCGGTTTGTTATAAAGGTACATCATTTGCACGTGATTAACTGTTACTGGCAGCTGGTGCATGACTCTGGCTTTGATCTCGCTGAACATTTCGGGACTGATAGACTGAATGACACTGCCCGTCATAAGCAAGCTGTCTGGATTGATGAAGGTAATAATGTTGGCGAGAGCTACCGAGATGCCATCGATTATTTTTTCATACAAGCCAAGAAACTTGGCATCACCTGTTTTGATGCCTTCGGCAAACTCCTCAAGCGTACATTTGATCGACACACCCAGTCCGCTGCTGGAAGCAAGCGTCGTTAAGCATCCGGATCTGCCGCAATGGCAAGGATAAGCGTCTTCTCCATAAAACCCTTTATAATGCCCGAATTCCCCTGCGACAAAGTTGGATCCCGCTACAATTTGTTTATCATGGACGATAGCGCCGCCTGTACCATAATCGAACTTAATGGTGATATTGTTTGTGGATTCTTTCAAGCTGCCGTTCATGTTCTCGTAGACGGAAAGAAGATTAACGTCATTCTCGATATGCACAGGAATATGATATTTGTCTTCGAGCAGCTGACTGAGCCGCAGACGATGAAAACCTATGCCGGGCGTACGGAGAACGATACCGTGCTGAGAATCCACCAGGCCCTGTATGCTGATGCCAATTCCTTTTATTTTGGAGGTATTGGGCATTTGACTGATCAGCTCATCAATGACTTCATGAAGCAGCTTCAGCAGCACATCTACGGAGCCATATTTGAAAATCGTACGTTCTGCTGATGCGACAGCTTCTTGACGCAGGTTGTACACTTGTCCGCGGATATATTTGCCGGCGAGTTCAAGCCCAATGGCATAAAAGCTGCCGCTGTTGATATGAAGGCCTACTCTTTTTCTTCCGCTTCCTGCCTCCAGATCCATGAGCTCTCCTACCACGATTGTTTTTTCCTCCAACAGGCGGTTTACGATATTGGTTACGGTCTGCCTGCTAAGTCCAGTCTTTTCTGAAAGCTCTACGCGAGAGATCGGCCCTTCTGAATAAATGAGAAAAAGAACCTTCTGCTGATTAATTGATTTTAATAACATATGGCTAGTTTTTTTGACCGAATCGCTCACGATATGCATCCTCTTTCCGACAACTATTATATATAAATCGATCTTCAAAACAGTTGATAAATGATTCGCCTACTCTGCTTCAAGTGTAGCATTAATACGAAGGGAATAAAAGTTGCTAGTCAGGGCGACAAAAGGAACTTTAAATCCCACTATACTAAAAAAACGAAGGATTGTATTGACAATATGAAAAAAAAAGATATGATTAATTTGTAAACTGATTTGATTAAATAAAACAAATAGACGTCTAGAGGAGCAATTCATGGGATGGATGGGATGGATGCTTGCAGCAGCAGCGATGGCGGTGCTGACTTACATATGCTGGCTGCATGCAGTTGTGTTAAAACCTGGTAAGGCAGATGCGCTTATTGTGCTTGGTTATGTATCGAAAGACGGCCGAATACATCCTTTGCTTAAAGAAAGACTGGATGAGGCTTATAAGCTTTTCCGGCAGTACGGGCACCAATATATCATTGTATCGGGGGGAGCAGTTGGTTCACGCCGATCGGAAGCGGAGCTGATGAAAAAGTATCTAGTTGAGAAAGGCGTTCCCGCAGAAAGAGTATTAAAAGAAGATAAATCATCTAATACGGTGCAGAATTTAATGTTTAGCAAGCAATTAATGAAGCAGTACCAGCTAGAATCCTTTATTATTATAACAAATTTATTCCATATTCGCCGCACGAAATATATTATGCATCGTCTTGGGATGGAAGGCGGTTTCAGCGCTAATCGAAGCTTTAGAAGCATTGCGGTATTTCAGCTGAAATTAACCTTTTTGGAAATTCGGGCTTTCAGGTTAACGCTCCCGATTATTAAAAGGGCCATTCATGATCAAAATAATGGGTAAGAAGGTTAACGGTCCAACAAATAATATTAAAATTGTAAACGCTTACAAATAATTGTGGGAGGTGAGGCTTAAAGAGGAAATCCATTAACTTATTTACAAATGATTAACCCTGATTTGATTGGCAATTAACAAAATACAGCTATATTCAAATAGTTAATCCAATTTATTTATTAATTCAGAGGGGGAGCTAATATGTTGAATGGAAAAATGAAACGATTAATGAGTACGGGGGTTGCAGCCGTATTATCTCTAACGATGCTGGCCGCATGCGCTGGCAACAATGCAAAGAACGGGGCTAGCCCAAGTACAACTCCTGCTGGCTCGGATAAGCCGGGTGTGTCCGCAGAGACAGAGGTTTATGAGAATGGCTTGTCAAAGAATGAGAAAGTCACGCTAAAGATTGGCTTCTTTGTAGGGGGTTATGGCCGAGAGTGGTTCGATTATGCAGTTGAATCGTTCACAGCGAAGTATCCAAATGTCAAAGTAGACATCACGGCTTCAGCGGATATGAAAACGATCCTTTCTACAAAAATCTCTGCAGGCAATGATAATGACATGTTCGATCTATTCAATACAGAGCCGTCTGGAGGTATTGTGGGGCTCGCTGAAGCCGGTAAGCTTGAACCAATGGATGACATTTGGGAATACCCGCTTCCAGACGTGCCGGACAAAAAGGTCAAGGATCTGATGATGCCCGGCATGTACGAGTCAACGCCGCTGATCAACGGGAAAAGGTATGAGTTTACGACGGCGAGCAGCTTTGGCGGGTTGTTTTTTAACAAAAAGCTATTCGAAGAGCATGGCTGGAACCAAAACCCGAACACATGGGATGAATTTAAAGCGCTGCTAGCAGACATTAAAGCGGACGGCATTGCTCCAATTACGTTCCCGGGCATTCATCCAAGCTACCATAACTGGGCTTTCGGAACAGCCAAAAACTTTGAGCTGGCTGATATCAATGGCCATGTCGATGAGTTTATCGAAAATTTTAGAACCTATGGTCTCCCGCAATACACCAATCCAGAGACGGTTGAAACCTGGACGCGCTTCTATGAGCTTGGCCAACAAGGATATTTTGCAGAAGGACTTCCGGCATTGAACCATACGCAATCGCAAATGCAGGTTATTCAGGGGCAAGCCGCGATGGTATCCACAGGAACTCATGTCGAGAATGAGATGAAGGAAGCAACGCCTGCGGATTTCGATTGGGGCTACATGGCGGTTCCATTCAGAGATAACACGAATCAACAGCTCTGGATTCGAAGCGGAACTTCAAACTTCAACTATATCTGGGCAGCTAAGCCGGAGCTGAACAAACAGTGGGCCAAAGAATTGATCGCATGGCTGGTTACGCTTGA
Source organism: Paenibacillus sp. NPDC057967 (assembly GCF_042887015.1). Lineage (NCBI taxonomy): Bacteria > Bacillati > Bacillota > Bacilli > Caryophanales > Paenibacillaceae > Paenibacillus > Paenibacillus sp. NPDC057967. The sequence continues at coordinate 478,734 of NZ_JBHVQB010000003.1, read as the reverse complement.
AAATCAACAATTTGCTGCCGAAAAAGCAGGTGCTTTGCCCATGCGCAAGGATTTTACGGAGGATGCTGCCCGAACGGCTACGCTGTCCAGCTCTGCCCAATCTGTACTGAAATACATTGCGGATAATCAGGCTCATACTTACAAAGCAAGCCGATCTGTCAGCATCTCTGATCCGAATCTTGCTCAAGCGGAAAAATTAATGAATGAGAATATTGCGAAATTTGCTATGGGCATGCAGGACCCGAAGCCGATTCTGGAGCAAGCTGAAGAGCTGCTGAAGAAGGCTGTAGAGGCTGAAAAGAAATAAAAAAACATGATGGAGCGGGGAGGATCATCTCCGCTCTTCCATAGCAACCATAGGCTTCACACTGACTTATAAACGTCTCGTAAGATTGGAGTTGACCTCTCGTGTCTGATTCAACCGCTGTGAAAACTGTGCGCAAGCTGGGTCTAGATAAAGCGAATACGCAGAAGTGGATCTTTCTGTTCGTAGCCATCGTGCCTCCCTTTGGCGGCTATTTGCTGTTTACATTGTTTCCGAACATTCTATCTGTCTATTATGCAATGCTCAATTGGGACGGATTTACGGATGCCAAGTTTGTCGGGTTGTCTAATTTCATCACCGCATTCCAAGATAAATATGTGTGGCGCGCGCTTACTCACAACTTGATTTTTATGATAACCGTGCCTTTCTTTGTGATTATTATCTCCTTGCTCCTTGCCTACTTAATTACAAATAAATCGTATAAAGAAAATAAATTTTTAAAGGTATTGTTTTTCTTTCCGAATGTTTTATCTACGGTCGTAGTCGCCCTCCTCTGGGCTTTCATTTATGACGGATCGTACGGTTTGCTCAATGGGCTTCTCAAATTCGTTGGCATTAATATCGGGAATTTCTATTGGTTGGGCAATGAAAGCACGGCGCTTGCAGCCATTATCCCGGCGTGGGTGTGGGGCGGCGTCGGCTTGTACGTCATAATCTTTGCCAATGCGATGCTGGGGATTCCAAAGTCATTGTACGAAGCGGCGATTCTTGAAGGAGCCGGACATATGACACGCTTGTTTAAAATTACAATGCCGCTCGTAACGCCCATTATCCGCGTCAGCGCTTTGTTCCTCGTCGTCGGCACAATGAAGGGCTTCGAAATCATCCTCATTATGACGAATGGGGGACCATTCGGGTCGACGGACGTCATCGGCCTTTACATGTTTAACTTAGCTTTTGGCGTAGAGTATCGGAATTACGGCTACGCTTCGGCAGTCGGTATGATTCTGTTCGCAATATTAGTAACAGCAAAGCTGTTAATCGATAAATTTGTGCCGAACAAAGGCTACGAGTATTAGTTTCCATATAAAGGTTCGGAGGGATCTGTTTGAAGGAAAAACGAACGTTAATGGACATTGTGTGGCGTGTGGTGCTTTATGTCTGGGCGCTGACCATATTATTTCCTTTAGTCTGGGTTATTTACGAATCGTTAAAAAGCAATCCTGAGTTTTTTAAAGATATATGGGCGCTGCCTTCGGAACTGCGATGGCAGAATTATTCCAAGGCCTGGAATCAATACGGTTTTGGGCAATCACTCTTAAATACCCTATATTATGTTGGAGGAAGTCTGGTGCTTGGTCTATTCTTTACGACTATTAACGCCTATGCGCTTACTCGAATGAAATTCAAAGGAAGAAAACTGATATGGGGCTTGATTATGTTGTCTCTGTTCCTGCCGGGCATCAATGCGCTTGTACCCCAGTATGTCATTATGCGGGAGTTGAGTTTGACCAATAGCTTGACCGGATTAATTCTCCTGTCCAGTCTGGGGGAAAGCGTGTTCTACCTTATGCTGCTCGGAGGATTCATGAGCTCTCTGCCAGTGGAGCTTGAGGAGAGCGCAACGATGGATGGCGCCACCTTATTCCAAAAGTTCTGGCGCGTTATTGTGCCTTTGTCTACACCGGGAATTGTAACCGTTGGCGTATTCAAGTTCCTGGGATTCTATAACAATTTCTTGGCGCCTTTTATCTATTTGAGCGATCCCAAGAAATATCCCATTGCGGTGCAAATGTATTCTGCGAACAAGCAAATGGAGTTTACTGCGGACTGGGTAACTTTGTTTGCCGGGGTAACCATTGCGATGGTACCGTCCATTATTATTTATATCCTATTCCAAAAACTTCTTATGGAAGGCGCGACAATGGGCGGGGTGAAGGGATGAATGTCATGCATCAGGTAGAAGCGAAGTATAAGCTGATGGCATTGGATCTGGACGGGACTCTCCTGACAGACCGGGAGCAAATTACGGAAGAGACGAAAAAGTGGATTCAATATGCCGTAGACAACGGAGTTACCGTCATATTTTCTACCGGAAGAGGCTTGCAAAATGCGAAGGGGTTCTGGGATGAGCTCGGTCTCGATTCCCCAATGGTGCTACTCAATGGCGCAGAGATTTGGGAAGGGCCGGACAGGCTTAATAAACGCGTCTTTATTCCTCGGGACACGATTCGCCGCATTCACGCGATTGCTGCTGAACGGGGTGAATGGTATTGGGGCTACAGTGTAGAAAGTCTGACAGGCGCCGCGGACTGGACGCCGGAGATGTTCGAGCGGGATTGGATGAAATTCGGCATCGGCAGCCACGACCAAGAGAAGCTTGCGGGAATAAAGGAAGAGCTGCTCAGTTGGGGGACACTCGAGATTACACACTCTGCCCCTGTCAATATGGAGATTTCAGTGCAAGGCATTTCAAAGGAAAGCGGAGTGCGCCAGGTTTGTCAGCTGCTGGGCTTGTCTATGTCCGATGTCATCGCTATAGGAGACAGCCATAATGACGCGAAGCTGCTGAAGGCGGCAGGTCTCGGTGTGGCGATGGCCAACGGAGAAGAGCATATTCAATCCATAGCGGACGTGATCACGGCTTCTAACAATGAGGACGGCGTTGCTGAGGCGATTCGGAAGCATGTATTCCAGATCGAGTAAACGCAGCAAGTGTATGCATGTAGAGATAGAGGGGAGTAGTCATAGATGAACGTTCCATCGAAAGAGATAAATTTAGATCAATTGGGCGAAACGATATACCGGGAGACCATAAATGGAGAACAGTTGAAATGGCATTCTCCGCTTGAGGCCCCCTTTCACATCGCGGGCTTCCCTTGGCTTGCGCAGGACGGGCTATTCAGACGCTTGCCCCTCGCTTCCGGGGCTGTCTTGCCGCCTGCGGTTGATACGCTTGCTTATTGTACGGCAGGCGGGCAAATTCGCTTTCGCACCAATTCTTCGAGGCTGGTCATAAGGGTGCGTCTTGCCGGACCGGCCAATATGTATCATATGGCTCCTACAGGACAGTGCGGGATTGACTGCTACCTTGGCGAGCCGGGCGAGCAGAGCTTTATCACCACGGCTAAATTCAAGCCAACGGCAAGTGAATATGAATCACAGCTTTATCAGTGGGATACAAAAAAGGAAGTGGCCGTCACCTTAAACTTGCCGCTCTACCAAGGAGTGGAAGAGGTGTGGATCGGTGTAGATCAGGACGCTGTCATAAGCGAAGCGCCTGCCTATGCAAGCAGCAGACCCGTTATTATATATGGAACTTCAATTACGCAAGGGGGATGCGCCTCCCGGCCGGGTATGGCTTATACGAATATTCTCAGCCGGATGATTCCGGTGGAGTTCGTCAATCTTGGCTTCTCAGGCAATGGAAAGGGCGAGCCGGAGCTCGCGCATATCATGTCGGAAATCGATGATCCGGCGCTTTTCATTCTTGATTATGAGGGGAATACGGGCGATGCCGATAACATCGCACGAACGCTGCCTGCATTTATTCAAATATTGAGAGAGCGGCATCCCGTAGTTCCAATATTAGTCGTCTCCAGGATTAGCACGGCCGAAGACCAGTTCTATAGGAAGAGAAGGGAGCTTAATGATCGTCGCAGGCTGATTCAGATCGAGAATGTGGAACAGAGGCGGATAGAAGGAGACCGCAATATCCATTTCGTTGACGGCTTGAAGCTGCTAGGCGATGATTTCGTCAATGATTGTACGGTTGACGGAACACATCCGACTGACCTCGGGTTTTTGCGCATGGCACAATCGCTTGCACCTATTATTAAGCCATTCTTGCGACTGTGATTAACCGATAGATGATAGGAACAGCCTTCAGACTGCATGTTTTAGTTTAAGGGCTGTTTGTCTATCAGACACCTGTAATACATGTTAAGACGACAAAGGAGAGGATCTTAATGAAATCCAATAGTAGAAACCTGCCTTTAATCGTAATGGTCTGCTTAATTGCTGGAGTTGCTAGTCTATGTTACGGCATAATGGTATTCGCATCTTCGGAGAAAGCTGATGGTGTCTCTAAAAAAGATAGAGAGGCGTACTTAGGATATTCATTGTTCAAGGGTCACATGCATACCCATACCTCTCTCAGTGATGGGATATTGTTGCCTGATGATGCATACCGTTTTGTGAAAGCTAATACAGATTTTGATTTTTATGCTGTGACGGAACACGACGTGACTTATGACATCAGTACGGGCAGTGATTTTATTACGAATGTGCAAGACTCTTATTCAGAAGAATACAAATTGCTGCATGAGCAATCCGATGCTCACAATCGTGAGGATGAATTTATTACGCTGCCAGGTACGGAAGTGACCTGGTACGATGAAGCGGGTCATATCAACTTATTTAATACAGCATGGTTCCCAAGAACACATGGATTAGGTGCGGATGGCACGTGGGGCTGGAGCGACATCAAATACGATCTGCCCACCTTTTACGCAAGACTTGCCCAAGATCCCCATGCGATTGCTCAATTCAACCATCCGCGTTCGTCAGGAAATTGGAGTTTCAATGAATTTAAACACTATAACCGAGATGCGGACAGAAATCTGAATATGATCGAATACAAATCCTCCAATGATTTTGCCATCTATACCAAGGCATTAGATCGAGGCTGGCATGTGTCTCCTGTATTTGGCGGAGACGAGCACAAAGGAAATTGGGGAATGGTTCAACCTCATGTAACCGGGATATGGGGAGATCATCTATCAAGAGAAGGTCTATATGAGGCGATGCGCAATCACCGCACCTATGTATCATTTGATCGAAATTTAGAAATGGCGGTTTCGGCAAACGGTCAGATGATGGGGGCGATCCTTCCAGCTGATACCCATGAAATTGATCTAAATGTGCGGATTATTGATCCTGATGCCAACGATCAGTTGGATAAAGTCGTTGTGTACAAAAACAGCTCTGAAGTAGTCAAGGAGTACAGCAATATTGCCAGCCATTCATTTGAAATCGAAGAAACCTTTGCAAGCGCAGACGGGGATTATTTTATCGTTAGAGCTTTCCAACAAGACGGTGAAGAAGCTGTTAGTGCTCCAATATGGATTGGTGATGTAACGAGAGGCACGGTGCATGCGCCTGAAATTACGGTCCATGGACAATATCCGGATACCGTTGAGCTTGGGGATCTAGTAGAAGTGCTGGACGCTTCGGCCACAGATAATGGCGGGCAATCTATACCGGTGGAAGCAATCATTTTAAATGATCAGGGGGAAGCAGCCGTCGCAGATGGGCATTTCAAGGTAGAGATGTATGGCGAATATTTCATTAAGTATGTCGCAACAGACAATCAAGGAAATACGCGCGTTGAGCTTATCCGGCTGCTTGTTGATCAACAAAATCTGGATGCCGATAAAGTCTTAAATGAATTTCAACCCATTGTTAATACAGGCGCAAATGAACGTGCAGTCGGAATAAATGTCGTGACCGATAAGGCATTAGAAACAGCCTATATTCAGTATAAACCTGAGTCAGAGGCATTGTGGGACCATGCTGAAGTGACACAAGCGGAACTCTCTTATTTTCAGGTGGCCTATGGCGATACATTTGCCAAGAGTAACTATCGTGTGCTTGCAGCCCATGAAGCGAATTTAACCGATCTCGACTTAGGGACTAAGTATGACTATCGGTATGGTATTTCACCGACTGGGCCATGGAGCGGCAGTTATAGCTTTAGGACCGCATCAGCTTCAGGGGATGCCGTTATGTATGTGATGGGGGATCTTGAAGTTCCGGATCGAAATCCGGAAAGCTTCCGGCTCTTTAAAGATATGCTGGACGTTCTGCAGGAGAAAAATACAAACGGACAAACTGTGATTCAAGTCGGAGACTTGGTTGATCTTGGCGGCAATATGTATGCTTGGGATGATGTGTTTAACAACATTTACAACAACGATTTGGGTCTAATTTCTGCTCATGTTGCCGGGGACCGTGAACGTGTGACGGAACGGAAATTCGGGGCATTCTCCGGGTTCTTCAACCTGCCGAAAAACGGTGAGGGCAGCTATCGGGAAACGAATTATTCGTTTGATTACGGCGATATGCACATTGCTGTTCTGAATTCTGTGCTGGATTTCGAGAAGCAGCTGTCATGGCTGGAAAAGGATATGCGGGCAACAGATAAAAAGTGGAAAATCGTAATGGGACATTATCCTTATTATGGCGGTCAATCTGGCGATGAGACCGGGATGAACATCATGAGAGTGAAATTGTCTCAGGCTTTTGAAAGGCTTGGCGTCATTTTGTATATTGGCGGTCATGATCATGTGTATAAACGGACAACCATACGGAACGGTGTAAAGGATCTATCGGAAGCAGCGATGAACCTTGGAACAACTTTTGTGACCGTTGGTTCATCAGGTCCAACGTTCTATGATAACAAAACCTTTGACTGGGATCATATCGTTTATGATGAACATAAGCAGACGGGTGTTATTTTAGAATCAAACGAACATTCTCTCACTTTAAAAGCTTACAACAGCGACGGTGTTGAAATAGATACATTTACGATTCAGCAACCTGAAAACTATATGAACCTAACAAGCGCGATTGTAGAAAATAACGTCTTGAAGGGCGTGGGGGTTTTAAATTACCCCAACTCGCTTGAGCGAGTTACGGTTATCGCTGAAAAGCGTGATCATACGGGTGAACAGCTGATAGAAACGGTTATTCAAGAAGTGATGCTGGAACATCTCGGACGTGAGCAGATCATCTTACTTAACAGCCCGCTTGCGTTTGGGGATGAACATATGATCATTATAAGATTAGTTAATAACCCGATCGACAGAGAGCCGTTAACGGACCCTTTACTAGTGAAAGAGGGAATGCTGGGGGATGGATCGGAAGACAACCCGTATCAAATTAAAAGTGTAGAGGGACTTTATAAAATGCATGAGTTCCCGGACAAACACTATGTTTTAGAACGGGATATTGATGGGAAAGGCGTGTTTTTCGAAGCCATTGGCGCCAATGAAACCCCATTTACGGGGACGTTTGATGGGCAAGGGCATACGATTACAGGCGTTATTGTCTCCTCAGGCGGAGCGGGCCTCTTTGCCATTAATGAAGGGATCATTCGAAATGTGGGTATCATCCATGCTGATATTGATGTCCGCCGGAGTAATGTCGGGATTCTGGTTGATCAGAATGATGGAATCGTGGAATACGTCTACAGTACCGGGTCCATTAAAGGCAACTCTACGGTTGGCGGTCTTGTGGGCTACTTGAACGGTACCGTTAAAAACAGTTATTCAACGGCTCGAGTCCATGCGCGAGGCAAGCAAGCCGGCGGCATTATTGGGATTACAAATCGGGGCAGCGTAACAGATCAGGTCTATGCAATGGGAGCCGTTATAGCAGACGAATCAAATGCGGGCGGCATCAGCGGATATGGATATAACAATACCGTCATTCAAAATAGTATGGCATTAAACCCGTCTATTGTTACAGGTACTGCATCTAATCGAATTGTCGGCAGAGTATTAGCCGGCGATACAGCCACTTTAGTAAATAATTACGCGGATGAAAATATGTTTGTCAGCAGTGAGAATGTGACAGTGAATGATCCGAACAATGAAAAGGGACAGGGTGTTGGTACAGACGCATTCACGAAGTCATCCTTTTTCACAGAAACTCTCGGTTGGGACTTTGATTCGATCTGGGTCTGGAATGAAGATGCGAAACGTCCATTGCTGCAAAGCAATTTGGAACCCATTAACGAAGATCATAATCCAAAGCCGAAGCTTGATCAAAACGAAGACGGGTACTACATGATTCGTTCGATTAATGAATTGAACACCATTTCAGAATTTCCGAATGAAAATTATATAGTGGAAAACGATCTTGATTTTGAAGGGAAGCTTTTTGAGCCTTTATTCAGGGGGATGCCTTTCCATGGCGTATTTGATGGGAATCATAAATCTTTGACCCATCTCAACTCAGAAAATGGCGGCTTATTCCATCTGAATGGCGGAACGATTAAAAACATAGCTTTGGTAGATGCGAGTGTCACAGGCGGGAGTAATATAGGCATACTCGTTAATACGAACAATGGAAAGGTAGAGAATAGTTATGTAACGGGCTCAATCGAAGGCTCCAGCACGGTGGGCGGTCTTGTGGGCTATTCCAATGGCATCGTGAGAAACAGCTATTCTACGGCAAATGTAACGGCTCAGCTGAACCAGGCCGGCGGTTTGATCGGCATTACGAACTCGGGCAGTTTAACGGAAAACGTGTATGCATCGGGAGACGTCCAGGCGCTTAGAAGCAATGCAGGCGGGGTAACAGGCTACGGCTATAATGATACGGTTGTTAAAAATGTTATTGCTCTTAATCCTTCAGTCGTGACGCCAACTATGGCGAACCGTGTGGTGGGTCGCGTTCTTGCGGGGCATACCGCAACGCTTGAGAATAATTATGCGTTCGATGGCATGATTGTGGATAAAGAAGGCGAAAGTATTAGCGCTGCTAATAACAGAAAAGGTTTAGGGCTATCCCAACAGCAGGTTGAAGATCCCAATACGTATACCGATAAACTAAATTGGGATTTTGAGTCGGTGTGGATGTGGAATGATACATTTAAGCGTCCGGTATTGAGCAGTAATCCTGAAGAGGCAGGAGAGCCTGCCGTGCCATTGGAAAGAAATGAAGCGGGTTATTACAAAATCAAATCCATTGCTGATCTGAACGTGATGGAAGACTTCCCGGCAGAAAAATATATGTTAGATCAGGATCTGGATTACGCTGGACATACGGCGGAGTCACTATTTAAAGTGGTTGCGTTCACCGGTGTTTTCGATGGAGACGGGAAGAAAATAATTAACTTTAATTCTTTGAGCGGCGGCTTATTCCATCTCAATAGCGGAGTGATTAAAAATATCGCTATAATAGATGCCAGCGTCACTGGCGGGAGCAGAATAGGCATACTCGTCAACACGAATAATGGCGAGCTAGAGAATAGCCTTTCAACTGGCTCCATTACAGGCTCCAGCACAGTCGGAGGATTAGTTGGCTATTCCAATGGTATCGTAAGAAACAGCTATTCTACCGCAGATGTAACCGCTCAGGTCAGCCAGGCCGGCGGACTAATCGGAATTACGAACGCGGGCAGCTTAACGGAAAACGTGTTTGCGTCTGGAACTGTGCGGGCGATCACGAGCAATGCGGGCGGAGTGACTGGCTACGGCTATAATGATACGGTCGTCAGAAATGTCATTGCCCTCGGCCCTTCGGTTACGGCGCCAACTATGGCGAACCGTGTGATGGGACGGGTTCTTGCGGGGCATACCGCCACGCTCGAAAATAATTATGCATTTGACGGTATGATTGTGAATAAGGAAGGTGTTGCTGAAGGAGCATTAACAACCCTTAAAGGCTTAGGCCTATCTGGAACTGAGATAGAGACTCCGTCGACCTATGCAGAACGGTTAGGGTGGGACTTTAACGAGATTTGGAGATGGGATAATATAGCCAAACGTCCTGTTTTACAATCCGTATCAGAGGGCAACGAAGAAGAGCCAATTAGCCTGATTGAGCTTGAGCTCGAAGGGCTGCTTACACTGGTCGTTGGAGAGAATGACCAGACGATGACTGCCGCTGTGTACAGCGATGGAAGCCGTGAAATAGTGGAGACTAATGTTGCCTATACAAGCAGTGATCCAACTATAGCGGAGATCAGCGCTAGCGGTATTGTCACAGCGAAGTCGGAAGGAACCGTACTCATCACGGCAGAGTATGAAGGTTTGATTTCATCCTATGAGCTAATCGTTGTTAAACAAGATGAGCCCGACAAGGAGCTGATTCGCTTGGAGCTTAGCGGATTGGATCCGCGTATGCAGGCCCATTCTACATTAAGTTTGCTCCTTACTGCCATCTATGAGGATGGAACGAGGGAAACGATAAGCGATGGCGCCATGTATACAAGCAGCAAGCCGCAGACAGCATCTGTATCTGAATCTGGTGTAGTAACCGCTCATCGTCCAGGTGCAGTCACGATCACCGCTTCTTATCAAGGAAAAACAGCAAGCTATAAGGTGAGAATTAACGCAGCGGGCGGGATTCCTTTTACGCCGTAGCGATGCACCGTTATTTCTATTCATAATGGAGGAAACAAAATGAAAGCAGCAAAGCCACTTGTAATTGCGCATCGCGGTGCTTCGGCGGAGGCACCCGAAAATTCTTTAGCAGCATTTATGCTAGGTGTTAGGCAGGGATGCGATATGATCGAGCTGGACGTTCATCTTACGAAGGATAAGCAGGTCATTGTTATTCATGACCACACATTAGATCGCACGACTAACGGTATAGGCGACATCGCTAATCTTAATTACAAGGATATTAAAGGTTTTGATTGCGGCAAGTGGTTTAGCGATCAATATGCTGGAGAATATGTTCCTCTGCTTGAAGAAGTGTTGACGAAGGTGCCTGCCCATGTCCAGTTTAATGTGGAAGTAAAAGCCGCAGAAACGCCAGGTATGGTAGGCTGCTTAGTTGATGTATTAAGAAAAACGGATCGTATCGGAAGTACAGTCGTATCATCGTTTCATTATGGCTGCTTGATTGAGCTGAAAAAACAATTGCCTGACCTTCGTATTGGTTTGCTTTATCATGAAGAGATTGCAGACTGCAAAACATTCGAAGAGGAATCGGGCGTTGAAGTATTTTCATTGCATCCGCATTACCCGTTCGTCACCGCATCCTATATGGAGACCGCTAATGCTGCCAGCAAAGCCGTCTATCCATGGACGGTGGATGGAGAAGCAGATTTGAGAAAACTTATAGATTTGGGCGTAGCAGGCATTATTACCAATAAGCCGAGTTTATTAAGCACGATATTGGATAAATAAATGAAATAAAAGAAAGGGCCCTCTACGGGCCCTTCTTTTGTTGTGAGAACTTATCTGCGGACATCCTACTTACATCTTCATAACGCCGCCAGTGCTGGCGGATGTAACAAGATGAGCATAACGTGCAAGGTAGCCGCGTTTGATCTTCAGCTCGAAGCCCGGCCATGCGGCGCGGCGCTCTTCGAACTCCTCATCGCTGATCAACAGGTTCATCGTGCGGTTGTTCATGTCGATCTCAACGATATCGCCATCGCGAACGAATGCGATCGGTCCGCCTTCAGCCGCTTCCGGGGAAGCATGGCCGATACTAATACCACGGGATGCGCCTGAGAAGCGTCCATCCGTGATGAGAGCGACTTTGGCGCCAAGACCCATGCCGACGATTTGGGATGTTGGAGCAAGCATCTCAGGCATGCCTGGGCCGCCTTTTGGTCCTTCGTAACGGATAATAACGACATGACCTTCTTTGATCTTGCCGCCAGCGATGCCAGCGAGCGCATCATCCTGCGAATCGAAGCAAATAGCAGGACCTTTGTGGTAGCCGCCAACCGACTTGTCGACTGCGCCTGTCTTGATGATGGCGCCATTCGGTGCAAGGTTGCCGAACAGGACAGCTAGACCTCCGCGCTCGGTATGCGGGTTGTCGATGGAACGAATCACATCGTTATCCTTCACTTCGCAACCTTCAGCATTCTCGCGCAGCGTCTTGCCCGTCACGGTCATGGTATCGCCGTGAAGCGCGCCTTCCTTCTTAAAGAGCTCATTCAATACGGCGCTTACGCCGCCCGCATTGTGAACGTCTTCGATATGATAATCGGATGCCGGAGCGATCTTAGCCAGATGCGGCACACGCTCAGCAACTTCGTTAATGCGTTCGATTGGGTATTCAATACCTGCTTCATGAGCGATGGCAAGTGTATGAAGCACGGTGTTCGTGGAACCGCCCATCGCCATATCGACAGCGAAAGCATTGTCGATCGCTTCTTTGGTTACGATATCGCGCGGCTTCAGGTTAAGATCGATCAGCTTCATCAGCTGGCGAGCAGCTTCTTTAACAAACTCTTTGCGCTCAGGCGCAACCGCCAGAATCGTACCGTTGCCCGGAAGAGCAAGGCCAAGCGCTTCCGCAAGGCAGTTCATGGAGTTGGCTGTGAACATGCCGGAGCAGGAGCCGCAAGTCGGACAGCCGTATTGCTCAAGCTCAAGCAGCTGGTCGTCGCTGATCTTGCCTGCTTGGTGCGCGCCTACGCCCTCGAATACGCTGGAGAGGGAGATCGGACGTCCGTCGGATGTTTTGCCGGCTTTCATCGGTCCGCCGCTGACTAGCATTGTCGGAATGTTAACGCGAAGTGCGCCCAGAATCATACCCGGTGTAATTTTGTCACAGTTCGGAATACAGATCATGCCGTCGAACCAGTGCGCGTTCACAACTGTCTCTACGGAGTCCGCAATAATCTCACGGCTGGCAAGGGAATAACGCATGCCGATATGGCCCATGGCAATGCCGTCGTCTACGCCGATGGTATTGAACTCGAACGGTACGCCGCCCGCCTCGCGGATTGCTTCTTTGACCAGTTTGCCGAATTCCTGCAAGTGAACGTGGCCTGGTACGATGTCGATATAAGAGTTGCATACCGCGATAAACGGTTTGCCGAAGTCTTCATCTTTCACGCCCGCAGCACGCAGCAAGCTGCGGTGAGGCGCGCGGTCGAAGCCTTTTTTGATCATGTCAGAACGCATTCTTTTGGCCGCCATTAATGTAGAACCTCCTTAAAAATAGCCAGAGCGCTGCTTGCGCCCCGGCGCTTATGACCTAAAATAATGAATACTCATAATTTTATCATAACGGACAACTGTTGGCTATATAAAGGGAACCACTGCCAATATCCGGCCGCTTCATTAATTAATCCTTAAGAATGACTTAAGCTTTGTGAAAATACAGCTTTCCAGATTACGTTTCGACTTTGGTTCATGTATAGTAGAATCAACAAAAACAAGGAGGATGAATGGTGTGGAGCGTCGCGTATTGATCGTGGACGATGAGCGTGAAATCGCCGAACTGATCGAAATTTATTTGAGAAACGAAGGATTCCAGACAGAGGTTGCATTCGACGGCGAGCAGGCGATAGAAGCGTTCGAGCGGGAAGCTGCCGATCTTGTCATTCTCGATATTATGATGCCGAAGCTGGACGGGCTGGAAGTATGCCGCCGAATTCGCAAGGATCATCATGTGCCGATTCTGATGGTTAGCGCGAAGACTGGCGATATGGATAAAATCATGGGCCTGATGACGGGAGCGGACGACTATATTACGAAGCCGTTTAATCCGCTGGAGCTGATCGCCCGCGTACGCTCGCTGCTGCGGCGGTCTTATCAGTACAGCAAGCCTACTGATTCCGCCGCCGGGAGCCGCGAGAGTGAGAGCAAGGAGCTGCGGCTAGGCGCACTGCGTATTGACAAGCTGAGCCATTCCGCCAACGTAGACGGCAGGCCGCTGCACCTCACGTCGACAGAGTTCGGCATTCTGCATCTGCTGGCCAGCCAGCCGGGGCGGGTGTTCAGCGCTGAGGATATCTTCCAGCAGGTGTGGAAGGAGAAGTATTTTGAATCAAACAATACGGTCATGGTGCACATCAGCAAGCTTCGGGACAAGCTGGAGAAGGAGCTGGGCGAGAAGCTGATTGTCACTGTGTGGGGGGTTGGCTACAAAATTGAAGGATAACGTTGTCTTCCGGCTTGTGTTCCGGTCGTTTCTGAATATTTTCTTTGCTGCCATCCTGTCTTTGGTGGGGGTCGCGCTATTGTATGTTGTAGCGCTCTTCCTGTCCAGCAACTTCCGATCGTTTTGGTTCCTGCGGGACCTGGGTATATTTTTTGTTAACGGTTTACCCTATGCGCTGGGGCTCTGGTTCATATGGGTGCTGCTATTCGGCGCCTGCTTCTTTATCCTGCAGTGGGTGCAATTCAGCGCCTTCGGCAAAATCAACGAGACCGTCCGCCAGATTGCAGACGGCCAGCTGGAGATGAACCATCAGATTGCCGTCCGTCAAAGAAGCGTGTTCGGCGTGCTTGCCCGCAATGTTAATCGGTTGTCTGATCGTCTTCAGCATGCGCTCGAGGAAGAGCGCCGCGCGGAGCAAGCGAAAAACGAATTGATTACGAACGTATCGCATGATCTGCGCACGCCGCTCACTTCGGTAGTGGGTTATCTGGGCCTTATCGAACAGGACCGGTACCGGGACGAAGTGGAGCTGCGCCATTATATTGCGATCGCGTATAAGAAGTCGCAGCATCTTCACGAGCTGATTGATGATCTGTTCGAATATACGAGGATGAGGCATGATACGATTGCGCTCAAGCTGGAGCCGATCAATCTGGTCGAGATGCTGGGGCAATTGCTGGTGCAGTACCATATGCCGCTGGAGGAAGCGGGTATGGTTAGTCAGCTGCATAGCGAAGAGAAGCAAATTACGGTCAAGGCGGATGCCGGCAAGCTGGCGCGCGTATTCGAGAATCTGATCTCGAATGCCATGTCATACGGACGCGAGGGCAAGCGGATTGATGTGTGGATTACTTTAATTGAAGGCAAGGTTTCCGTCGCTATTGTGAACTATGGCGAGCCGATCTCTGCGATTGACCTGCCCCATATTTTCGACCGCTTCTACCGGGCCGACAAGTCGAGAACCAGATGGTCCGGCGGTTCCGGCCTTGGGCTTGCGATATGCAAGAGCATCGTGGAGAAGCACGGCGGCACCATTGATGCGGACAGCAACACGGAGCGTACGGTCTTCCGCGTCATTCTGCCCTTGCAGTAAGATGAGGATGGAAAGTGAAGCGGCTACAGCCGCGATCGGAGCCATAGTGGGTTCCTGAAGTACCCGGTTATAGATAAAACTAAGAAGGTCTTAAGGTTTATTTATGAAACAGTTACAATCTCCTTAAGCTTGGCTGCCTATACTGAACAGTATAGACAACTGAGCGAAAGGGGATTTTTTTGTTGAAGATGATCGTAAAGACAAAGCCTAGATACGGCATGCGGTTGACGATGGTCGCGGCAGTAGTCGCGATTGTATATATAGGTGCGGGATGGTTGAAAGACGGCTTTATAAAAAAGGATGTGCTGCAACTGGCCTCAGCATCTGCGATCCTGATCGATGCGACGACAGGAGAGGTTATTTTTGAGAAAAATGCGAACAAGCCGCTGCCTCCGGCAAGCATGTCGAAGATGATGACAGAAATATTAGTGCTGGACGCTGTAGCAAGAGGCGAAGCCCGCTGGAGCGATATAGCGAGGGCAAGCAGCTACGCGGCCGCAGTGCCTGGCGCCAGAATGGGGCTGATCGAAGGTCAAGAGGTGACCGTAAGAGAACTGTTCGACGCGATGACCATCCATTCGGCCAATGATGCGGCCGTAGCGTTGGCTGAGCATTTGGCAGGCTCCGAGGAAGCTTTCGTGACCTTGATGAATAAGAAAGCTGCAAGCATCGGGCTATCTCATGGGGCAGTATTTGGCAATGCGTCTGGATTAAGCAAATCGGATATTGCGCCGTACAACGGCTCAGCCAGTGCACGCGATACGCTGCTGACAGCGAAGGATACGGCAGTCATTGCGGGACATCTGATCGGGAAGTATCCTGAGGTGCTTGCGGTTACGAGCCGAGGCAGCGTCAACGTATCGACTCAGAGACAGACGCTGGCGTCTACGAATCTGATGCTGGCCGACAAGCCATTCGCTTATCCCGGCAATGACGGCCTTAAGACAGGTTATACGCCGGATGCGGGTTATTGTTTTACGGGGACTGTGAAGCAGGATGATACGCGGTTGATCTCTGTCATTATGGGAGCAGACAATATAGATTCCAGATTTTTGGAGACGATAAAGCTGTACGAATACGGTTTTGAAGTGAAAGGGAAGTCAGGACTGAGAACGGCGTTAGGTTTTTGATAGTATTGGATCGGGTTGTGTGATGAAAATGTTATTTTTCCTTCGTGAAATTGGTGATTCCCTCTTCAAACGGAATAATTTATGTTATATTATATAACATATAAGAATGCGTTTTCTTTTGCGGCATGATTGGCTGATTGAAGAGCGAATACATTCCGGAAGGGGAGAGTGGATGTGGCTTTGACCGAACGGGAAAAGGAGCTGCTGCTTAACGCGATAGCAGCCGATCTGGCCAAACATCGATTAAAGCGCGGTGTTAAGCTGAATTACCTGGAAAGTGTGGCGCTGATCACTTCCCGGATGATGGAGGGTGCCCGCGAAGGCATGAGCGTGGCGCAGGTTGTCGACCTGGCGCGAAGCACGCTGCGTAAGGATCAAGTGATGTGCGGCATTGCCGAGATGCTTCGGGAGGTCCAGGTAGAGGCGGACTTTCCGGAGGGGACGCGTCTGGTGGTTGTGCCATACCCGATAACGGGCTGACTGCCTGGCCATTAGATGAAGCCAGCCGGATAGAGATCCGGCTGGCTTCATTCTGCTTCCGGACATTGACGTTACATCGAGTCCAAGTCTATACTGTGTTCAAGAAATCGGGACTAAAGTCCAGAGGGGAGTGACACGGCCCATATGACTTCCATGGAAGAAAGAATGGAGTTAATGAAGTCGCTAGACGAATCGTTCCGCGAGGTTAGGAAGCTGATTCAGGCGGAGTGGAACAGGGAGAACGAGCATGCTCTTGGCATGACCCACGGCAGAATGCTGATTATATTGTCGGAATCCGGACCTCAGAAAGCTTCCGCGCTTGCGGAAGGACTCCAAATTACGAGCGGTGGCGTAACAGGCATTGCTGACAGGCTCATCGAGCTTGGCTATGTATCGAGGGAGCGCAGCGAGGAAGACCGCCGGGCAGTGATGCTTATGCTGACCAAAAACGGCGAGGCGATGGTCCAGTCGATGCTCAAAGTAAGAGAGAAAGTCATGATCAAGCTGTTCCGCGGCATGAGCACAGAAGATATGGAGAAAGCGCTTGACCTGTTCTCAACAATGAAGGGCAATATGGAAAGAGAAGAATGAAAACGGAATCAATGTTACAACTTTTTGAACGTTTGTCCGTGCGACATTGCTTCTGCGAGTTATTAATGTAGAATAAAGTAGAAAAATGTCGAATAAATAGGATTGACAAATTCCTATAAAACTACTAGGATAAATAGGAATTAGCACATTTCACGGACAAAAAAGGGGAGATCGGCATGAAGAAACATCTGGTATTGCTGCTGACACTGGTTCTTGCGATTGGCGTCCTCGCGGCATGCGGTTCTACAAACAATAATAAAGGCAGTGAAGGCAACACTCCGGCAAACGGCGGAGATGCGGATAAAGGCAAAAAGCAGCGTATTGCGCTGGTACTGCCGGAGCAAATCGGCGTGAACCCATTCTTCGCATTGATGGATGAAGGCTTCAAGCGCGCGGGCGAAGAGTTCGGCGTTGAAGTAAAGACCATTGAATCGACAGACCCTGCAGGCTTCGAGCAAAACCTGCGTACAACGGTCGCTGAAAACTACGATCTGATCATTACGGCAACTTTCCAAGCGGAAGATGCTCTCAATAAAGTAGCTCCAGAAAATCCGGACAAGTCGTTCGCCATTATCGATACGGTGGTTGATCTGCCGAACGTACGCAGCGTTGTATTCCGCGAACATGAAGCAGCGTTCCTGCTGGGCGCAACGGCTGGTCTTTCCACAAAAACGAACACGGTTGGCGCAGTTGTAGCGATCGACGCTCCGCTTCTGAGCAAGTACACTGAAGGCTTCAAGCAAGGTCTGGCTTACACGAATCCGGACGCGAAATTCCTGGTGAACTACGTTGGCGGATTCGATGATTCCGCGAAGGGCAAAGAGCTGGCCATTCTGCAGCATTCCAAAGGCGCAGACTTCATCGCTGGTATGGCTGCTGTAGGCGACCTTGGCGTATTCGAAGCAGCGAAGGAACTTGGCTTCTATTCCTCCGGCCAGGACGTTGACCGTACAGAACTGGACCCTGAGCATATCGTTCTGTCCCAGTTGAAAGGGACAGACGCTGTAGCTTACGAGACGGTTAAAGCTTTTGCAACAGGAACATTCGAATTCGGCTCCGCAGACTATGGCGTGAAGGAAGATGGCGTCGGTCTTACCTTTGTTACAAAAGACAGCAAATCTCCGCTGAGCCCGTTCATTGGCCAAGAAACGGTAGATAAAGTAAAAGCTATTGCGGAAGACATCAAATCGGGTAAAATTGAAGTAGTTAATCCATTGGCTCAATAATACCCTTAGTTGAATATTCCATGATACCGGCTGCTACCCGCAGCCGGTTTGCTTGTTGAAAGGAGCGACGATATGCTGCTGCAAATGGACAATATTACGAAGACATACGGCAACGTCACAGCGAACAGCGATGTAAGCTTTGATCTTCGCAAAGGAGAGATTCATGCCATTATAGGCGAGAATGGCGCGGGCAAGACGACGCTCATGCGCATTCTGTACGGCATGGAAACTCCGACTAGCGGGGGGATCAGGCTGGACGGGAAGCCGGTTTCTTTCCACTCGCCTACCGACGCGATCAAGAACGGCATTGGCATGGTGCATCAGCATTTTATGTTGTTCTCCTCTTTCACCGTCGCCGAAAATATCGTGATCGGCAGAGAGCCCTCCACACCTATTGGCTTCGACCGTAAGGCGGCGGCCGCGGTAACGAATGAACTGGCCAAGCTGTACGGTATGCCCGTTGATCCATGGGCGAAAGTCGGCGAGTGTTCTTTGGGCGTCCAGCAGCGTGTCGAGATTCTGAAGGTTCTCTATCAAGGGGCGGAAATTATTATATTGGACGAGCCTACCGGCGTGCTGACGCCGCTGGAGGTGAAGGAGCTGCTGGCAGCGATCAAGAGCCTGGCAGCTCAAGGGAAAAGCTTCATTATTATCAGCCATAAGCTTCAGGAAATTATCGAAGTGGCGGACCGGATTACGGTGCTGCGCGACGGCAAGGTGACCGGGACCGTTCAGGCCGCAGATACGGATGAGGAGCAACTGTCGAAGCTCATGGTAGGCCGGGATTTGGTCACGCTTACCCGTGAGAAGAAACAGTCGGGCAAGCCGGTGCTGGAAGTCCAATCACTGTCGGTTCGCGGCGATCGGACCAAGCCGCTGCTCAGCGACGTCTCGCTGCAAGTGAATGAAGGAGAGATCGTCGGCATTGCAGGCATATCCGGCAATGGACAGTCGGAGCTGCTGCAAGCCATATCAGGTCTGCTGAAGCCGGACACGGGTTCGGTTAAGCTGCTTGGAGAGGATATAACGGGTGCTCCTGTCGGTCAAATCAGGCGAGGCGGTCTAGCCCATATTCCGGAGGACCGGTACCAGTGGGGCGTGTCCAAGGAGGCTGATGTTCTGGAGAATGGCTTAATGGGCCATACAGCCCGCCATCAGAAGCTGGGGCTGTTGCGCGGATCTTCCATCAGGGAGATGGTAGCGGAGTGGGTAGAGCGATTCGGCATCAAAACTGGATCACTGAATACAAAGGCTCAATTCCTCTCTGGCGGCAACTTACAGAAGCTGATCGTCGCCCGCGAGCTTGCACAGGGGACGCCATTTCTCATTGCGGCGGAGCCAACACGCGGCGTAGATGTCGGCGCGATGGAAATTATTCATAAGGAATTGCTTCAGCGACGCAGTGAGAAGGGTGCCATTCTGCTTGTTTCCTCAGAGCTGACTGAAGTATTGAAGCTGTCCGATCGAATCCTGGTCATGTTCGAAGGCAAGATCGTCGGCGAGTTGATGGCAGAGACGGCAACAGAAGAGAGAATCAGCTTGCTAATGGCGGGAGGTAAACACGTTGGATAAGGTTACGACAGCCCTGCGATCGCTCATACAGCCGCTGCTTGCGGTAATCGCAGGTCTTGCCGTCGGCGCGATTGCAATCGTCATTGTCGGCGGATCAATAACAGAGACCTATGCGGAGATGTGGAAGGGCGCCTTTGGCAGCTTCTACTTTCTGACGAACACGCTTACTCGGGCGACCCCGATTATTCTGATCGGCCTTGGTGTAGCGCTCGCCTTTCGTGCCGGATTTTTCAATATGGGCTCGGAAGGCCAGATGGTGCTGGGCGCGCTAAGCGCAGCGCTCACCGCAATCTACATGCCGGGTTCTGGCGTCGTGAAGATAATCGCGGCCCTATTCGCCGGGGTGATCGCGGGCGGCCTCTGGTCGGCGTTCGCGGGATGGCTGGATGCCAAGTTCCGCATGAATTTGCTAATCACAACCTTGTTGCTTAATTATATTGCGACTTATTTTGCGGCATATATGGTAACCTATCCGTTCAAGGACAAGACGGGCTCCGCTGCAATGTCCCAGACGGTCATGCTCGGCAGGGAGGCTTGGCTGCCCAAGCTGTTCCAAGGCATGACCTTGCATACGGGCTTCCTGATTGCCGTGATTGTGACCATACTGATGTTCTTGTTCATGAAGCATACGGTGAAGGGCTACGAGATTCGGATGCTGGGCGGCAATCCGCTGTTCGCCAGCTACGGCGGTGTTCAACGGGGCAAGCTGATGCTCGCAAGCATGTTCGTCAGCGGTGGACTCGCTGGGCTTGCAGGCTCGGTCGAAGTGCTGGGCACGCAGTACCGGTTCATTGATGGAGCCTTGACTTCACCGGGCTATGCTTGGTCAGGCATCATGGCAACCTTGCTGGCTGGCTCGCATCCGATTGGTACGGCGCTTGCCGCGATCCTGATCGCTGCGCTTCAGACTGGCGGCATGGGGATGGAGCGGAATACGGATGTTCCGCTTGAGGTATCCAGCATTATTCAGGCGGTACTCATTCTGTTCGTGTCCGCCAAGCTAACGTATTCATTTATTAAACGGAAGAAAGCGGGGGCGAAGAATGGACGGGCTCTTTGATATTTCGTTGTTCGCTTCGGCTTTGCGGACCGTAACCCCAATCCTGCTGGCCGCACTTGGCGGCGCAATCTGTGCCAGAGTGGGACTGTTCAATGTCGGCCTGGAAGGGATGATGCTGGTCGGCGCATTCACAGCTATTGTAGGCAATTACTTAACGGGCAATATTATAGTTGCAGTATTGTTCGCAATGATGTGCACATTGCTGTACTCCCTGTTATTCGGATATATGAGCATTCATCTGAGGGCGAATGTCATCGTAGTCGGGATATCGCTCAACTTCCTGGCGCTCGGGCTGACGACCTTCTCCCTGCGCGCGATCTTTGACGTGAAGGGCGCTTTTTACGACAAAAGCATGAAAGGCCTGCCGAAGTGGGAAATTCCGCTCATTAAAGATATTCCGTATATCGGCGATATTCTGTCGGGTCATTCGGCGCTTGTCTACCTGTCGATTCTGATCGTTCTCGGCTTGCAGTACTTCCTGTTCAAGACGGTGACCGGCTTCCGGCTGCTCGCGGCGGGCGAGAATCCGACTGCGGCACGAAGCCTTGGCATCAAGGTGTCTCGTATTCAATACGGCGCGGTGCTTCTAAGCGGTGCGCTCTGCGGACTTGCAGGGGCGCAGCTGTCGCTGGGCAATGTGACGATGTTCACGGAAGGCATGACGGCCGGACGCGGATTTATCGCGCTGGTTGCGACGATGCTTGGGCAGTCCAATCCGCTTGGTGTAGCCGGAGCGAGCTTGCTGTTCGGCTTTATGGAGTCGCTCAGCATCAGGCTCCAGGGCTTCGCGCTGCCGACGCATTTTACGATGATGGTACCTTATGTGGTGACGATTATTGCGATGTTCTTCTTCAAGGATAAGAGCTATATGCAGGAAGCGCGCAAGGCGAATGAGAGCTCGAGGTAACTGTTAAAGAGGAATTCACTAAGCAAAGGCGCTGCAAGAACCCATTGTTGCTCCGATCGCTGTTCCAGCCGGAAGATTTTGATGATACATGATAAGGTTATCTTCCGGCTGCAAAGGCGAACACTTCGTTTCTCCACAACAATGGGTTCCCTCCGCTTATAGCTTAGTTGAAAATGTTAACCTGTAACCTCTTCGTGAAGGATTCTGGCTTGATGATTGAAGCTTCAAGCAACCAAGACGGGGAGGAAGCTTGCCGGGGATGGCAAGTGACTCGCCTGACCTTTGAACATCTTTGGAGGAGTGATAACTGACATGCACAACAAGGCCGCACGACTGAAGAAAGTGTCTCCCAAAGTATTCGAAGTACCGCAAGAAATCGCACATCGTGTGCCACCGGGCCAGACGGTAACGGAACGGTTCCCGATTCTCCATGAAGGAGAAGTGCCGGAATATGATCTGGATTCGTGGACGCTCCGCGTGTTCGGCGAGGTAGATCAAGAGAGTGTATTTACCTTCCAGCAGTTGCTGGAGCTGCCGCAGCATAAGATTGTGCGCGATATTCACTGTGTGACGCGCTGGTCGAAGCTAGATACGGAGTGGGAAGGCGTACGCTTTGCGGACCTCCTGCCACTGCTTGGCGTGAAGCCGGAAGCGAAGCATGTCATGATCCATGCCGATCAAGATTATGATACGAACGTGCCACTGGAAGACCTCTTGAAAGAGGATGTCATTCTGGCGCACCGCTATGACGGAGAGCCGCTGACTGATAAGCACGGATGGCCAATGCGCCTGATTGTGCCTCATCTCTATTTCTGGAAGAGCGCGAAATGGATTCGCGGTATCGAGTTTATGAAGGAAGACCGTCCGGGTTTCTGGGAACGTAATGGCTTCCATAACTACGCTGATCCGTTCCAGGAGCAGCGATTCAGCAGTGACGATAACAGTATGCCGGAAGATGAATGGCTGAAAAAGGAGTTCGATTAAGATGTACTTGCCTATTCTGCAAGTGAATGCGGAAGACTTGCCACCATATGCAATTGTATGCGGCGACCCTAGACGCGCGGAGGCGATCTCGACTAAGCTGACGAATACGGTTGAGCTGGCTTTTGCTCGCGAGTATCGTACTTTCGTGGGCGAATACAATGGAGTCAAGCTGGCTGTCGTCAGCCATGGCGTAGGCTCACCGGGTGCGGCGGTATGCTTCGAGGAGCTGATTCGCGGCGGCGTTACGACGCTGATTCGTGTAGGTACGGCAGGCTCTTATTCTGCCGACCATCCAGCAGGCAGCCTGATTGTTAGCACAGCGGCTGTACGGGCTGAAGGCCTGACGAAGCAACTCGTACCAGACGGCTTCCCGGCTGTGGCGGACAGCGCGATCGTCGATGCGCTATACGAGACAGCGAAGGAAAGCGAAGGGATTGTCAAGAAGGGAATAACGGTTACGCTTGACGTATTCTTCAACGGCGTAGTCGAGGTGCCGCATAAGCAATTCAAGGCGGCAGGCGCGCTGGCGGTGGAGATGGAGATCGCAGCACTGTACATCGTAGCAACACTTCGCGGCGTAAGAGCGGGAGCGATTCTCGCACTGGATGGCTATGCCGATTCCGATCTGGCAGCCGACTATGATCCGCACACGGACGTTGTCTCGAACGCGGTTGAACGTGAAATCGTTACAGCACTGGGCGCAATCGTTAAGCTTGCGAAAGCATAAAGTTTAATACATAAAGGGCTGTCCCTATAACGACAGGCCCCGCTATAAGCAAGGCCGGAGGTTCGGTATCGGCATCGCTTATAGGGGAGCCTGTCGGGGGATGGCTCTTTTTTTGTTGTTGAGCGGTGCCAAAAAATAGCATTTCCAGATCCTGGCGCTATTCTTATGTGGGATGGTGGAACAAATTAGGCATCCCTCACCGCATTTGTGGTAAACGTAAAGCGGATGGTTAAGTTAAAAAAGCAAAAGCAGTCTATCCCTGGATGAGGATAGACTGCTTTTTTCAATTTGAAGATAGTCGTTTGCTTATGAACGATTCAAATGACTAGGGAAGAAGGCCCCCATGCCTGGAAGCCTTCTCTTGAAATCATAGGATGATCAACCAACGCTTTCCTTCGGCGTGCGAATCAGCAAAGCCAACACTACGATGACCAAGGTAAGCACAATCAGCAAATTAAATCCGTTCGAAATCCCGAAGACTTGGGATACTTGCCCGATCAGGATACCGATGACAGCACCGCCTAATCCTGAGGCCACATAGATTAAGCCCTGCAAAGATCCGGCCTGCCGGGTCAGCTTGGAGGCAATCCCTTGCGCCGTCGGGAAGAGCACAGACAAGGCAAGACCGAATAGCATCATGAGATAGCTAAAATCAGTCATGAAGATGCGTCCGACAATCAACGAAACGAGCGCGAACAGCGAGAATACGACGAGGGTGCGTCTTTCGCCAAGCTTGTAGATGATAAATCCGCCTACAAAACGGCCGATCGTGAACAAGAACGCAAAGCTGGCAATAATGTAACCGGCCGTAGCCGCTTTTTGCGCAGCATCCATACCTGCAATATCAAGAGCAGTATAGAAGATCGGGAAAAAGTTAAGGAACCCTGCCTCAACGGCGACATAGAAGAGAATGAACAGAATCACGAATAGAATTTGGCGGTCCTGAAAAAGCTTCAATATAGAGCTGATCGTCACCGTGTCTTGCCCTTGCGAGGCGGCTTGCTTTGCCGGTTTAAAGGCAAGCAGGGCGAGCAATATGACCGCGATTACAACCGCAGTCCCGATATAAAAGAAGCGCCAGCTCACGTTATGAGCGAAGATAAAGTTTAACAAAAGCGGCGTTACGATCATTCCGACTCCAAACAGCGCATTCGCCAGATTAAACACCACACCCGCTCGCTCTTTGAAGAACGTAGGAATCAAAGTGGCAACCGATACCGTCATCGAACCAATACCGAGTCCGACAATCAAATAGAATCCCAGGAAAAATGCTACGGTAAAGGCAGCGCTTGTTCCGATGAGACCGCCGATCATCAATACCGTACCGATGCTCATGACAATCTTGATCCCTTTACGGTCGGCAAAAATCCCTGCGATCAGACTAGCCAGCAAGAAACCAATTTGGAAAGTAGATACCATGATGCCAACCTGGCTCACATCCAACGAAATATCGTTCTGCACCTTTTCCAGAATAAGACCTTTCGTATTTTGAACTCCGCCAAGCACGAACATCGTCGCAAAGATGAGGAAATAAATAATCGAGCGTTGTAGTTTTTCCATGATGTTAGTTGCTTCCTTTCACTCGGTAAGTTTGTATGGCGTCAAATAAGTCATCTGTTGCCCAGCCATAGCAATAGTACAGGAGATCATCCGCAGCGCTGCTCTCTCCGGCTTGAATGGCCTGGATCAGGTTGTGTGGAGTTAAATTCCACATTTGAATCCCGCTGAAAATGCGTGTCCCCGGAGCGGATTGAGTACGAACGATATTATTCTGATCCGCTACGAATTGAATGGGAAAGCCTTCTTGCTTGAAGGTAGCGTAAGATAAGTCGTAAGGCAGGTTAAAAAATCTTTTGAAAGCTTGAAACGCTGCTTCCTGCTCCTGCTCGGTCGCCGCCAAGTGATGGATCAACCCCTGCACGTCAGCGCCCCCGCCCAGCTTGTGATAGGGGAAGTGCTTCAAGGCAGGCGAAAGCTTGGTCAAGTTGGCATAATCTTGTCCCAGCATCCAACTGTAAGCAGGCGGCCATAGATCAAGCCATATTGTAAAGTCGTGATTTACTTTTCTTACGCGATCAATCAACCGTCCCACAAAACCCGATACGCTTTCCTGACGAAAAGCGATCCAGGCTTGCATCGTCGGATTTTGCTCCGCATACGAAACAGCCTCGTCGAAGCGCTTGTCTTTTAACAGGCTAACCCAGGCTTGCAGCGCATGCTTGATAGCCTCGGCATCCAGGTTCTGATCAGCCATTTTCTTCTGGCAGTGGGAGCAGAAGCAGGTCAGCAATCCTTTTGGATTCACTTCTTGCCCAGCCCAATCCGGGTAACGAATCCGATCAATCATATAGGAAGCAAAACCGTAGCGCTCATATAAGTGAACGAATGTTTTCTCCCAAAAATCGATCACATCCGGTGCGTTGGGACATAGCCAATGAGCGATAGCTTGTCCTTGAAAATCGATGACAAGATTGTTCTCCAGCAGCGGACCTTCAAAGTGGCCGTTCAAAATATTCAACCAGGGGATAACCTCAATCTCCTCATCTTGCATCGCTTCCTTGATGATCATCAGCGGATCGCGCTCAGCGCTTAAACCAGGCTCCCGGCGCTGATCCAGACCGGATTCCTTGTATGAAGGAAGGATCGCATGCATTGTGCCTGTCCCGTAGACGACCTCATGAACAGGGTTGCGAGGGAGCTTGCCGACCGGATAAGGATTCCTTTCGAAGATCGTATTCACTTCAGGGAAGATGTATTTGATATCCTGCAACTTTCTGATGTGCGACATGATTTGCGGCATACCTTCATCGAGAATATCGTGCGGGTGCAATTGAATACCTGACATGTTGCTTCACGCTCCTTGGCTAGTAAAGTTGTTTGTCCTTCATGAATTGCAACGATGGAAAGGCTTGATTCAGTCCTAATATCGCGATGCCTTGCAGGGCCGATTGATGCTGTAAACTTGAGATTTCGATTGCTACGCTAGTGGTCTCCGAAGTATGGAGATTCACCTTCTTCCTGAGGTCCTCCAGCGATAGCGATTGGGTAACGCCGCCCATTAGCAAAATTTTCTCCGGATTTACGAGTGTAATGATGTTTAGGATACCCAATGCCAGATGATCTTCGAATTGATTAACCAAGCGCTCGGCTTGAATATCTCCAAGCTCAGCTAGTTGGAACACTTGCTTGGCCGACATTTTTTGGTGGAATAGCGCCGACGCGGCCGCTTCCAGACCTGATCCGGAGCACGCCATTTCGAAGTGGCCCTTCGTTGACGGGGCGTACAACTGATTGGAATTGAAAACCATGTAACCAATCTCACCGGCTGCATTTTTGGCGCCGCGAATGACTTTTCCGTCAATGAGCACTGCAGCTCCCAGCCCCGTGCCAATGCCGATCAGAACCGCAGAGTTTACATGCTGGAACACCCCGGCATACATCTCGCCAACCAATGCGGCCCGCACATCATTCTCGATCGTGACAGGGATTTGGAACACGTCTTGAAAATACTGCGCTAAGTGAATGTTCCTCCATTCTGGGAGGTTAGGGGAGCCTTCCAGCACAATTCCCGTTACAGGATCTACGATGCCCGGGGTAGCAATGCTCATAAACGAAAGCCGCTCCATAGGCTGATTCGCTTGCTCGATAAAGGCCTTCATATCGACCACCATCTGATCCAGGAAAGCTTGGCTCGTTTCTAGATCATAGGTTGATACTGTATGTTTCATAAAGCATTCCCCCGCTAAATTGAACAGCCCCATATGAATCGTCGTGCCGCCTAAATCTACAGCAAGTCCGAAAGAGGCATGCTTGGAGAAGTGAAGGTTGGTGCCGCGCTTGCTTAAATCGGCGTCGTCCTTCTCATCAAAGATCAGCTTTTCCTCAATTAGTTCTTTGACAATATCCGAAATGGTCGCTTTCGTGATCCCGGAATGCTTGGCGATCTCTGACCGGGACAGAGGTCCCAGGTCTTTGATGATGTTAAGAACAATATTTTTGTTCATTTTGCGTATCGTGCTGGGTAAGTTTACATTCATAGGGTCATCACACTACTTTCAATCGATTGTTCGTTATTTAAGTTTATATTATAAACCTAAATGGCCAAAATAAAAGTGAATCTCGCAACTTACGCTATTAATCATGTTGTTTTATGTGAATTAAGTTTATATTACATCCTTGATGTAAGCGTGGTCAACAGGAAAATTAAATAAATCACAGCCTATTTGATCCGGAGCATCTTCTTTAAACCACATATTCCCTCTTGGATAATTGCTATTGAAATTCTTGATTTCAATTTGAATTGCTGGAATGAAGGGATTAATAGGATTGAACAAGATATTTTTGAAGGATATGCTAAGCGGTTATTAGATTGGATCGGGGAGAGCTATAAAAAAATATTCATTATTTCACATGATGGTACAATTACGAATTATCGGATATGGCTTGGAGAAAAAGGATTGACCAGAAAAGATTTTCTCGGTGAGGCTGGAGTATATCGAATGAAGTTGTAGTTTGTTATTTCTAGTTTACCACTATCGAGCTGACCTATGCCGTAAGCATAGGAGTAACTCGGTGGTGGTTTTTTATTTGTTCTGCCTAAATAGGGAAGACTAGGAAGGAAAAGGTTCCAAGCAGCCTCATTTAGTTTTGTTTTTTTAGTATTTGTTTATTATTTTAGGATTTTGCAGCGGAAAATTGAAGCGTATACTTTGGCTTAAGACAAATATGAGGAGGTCAAAAATCATGAAATTGAAATCGCTTACTTTTACCCTAGTACTCGCAACTGGACTTATTTTATCAGGCTGTTCCCAGGATAACGGTGGTAAAAAGAATGAAAACACGCTAACGATTTACACAGCACGTAGCGAGAGCTTGAACAATGCGGTCATCCCTAACTTTGAGAAGGATACGGGCATTAAAGTCGACATCGTTGTCGCAGGTACAGGCGAGCTGATCAAGCGCGTAGAATCTGAGACGAACAACCCGATGGGAGATATTTTGTGGGCAGCTGACGAGACGATGCTTTCCAGCAAAAAAGAGCATTTCGAAAAATATGTATCAACTGAAGATGAGAATATGATTCCGGCATTCCGCAATAAAACAGGTTATTTCTCGCCAGCTTTTGCTGACCCGACTGTATTTATCGTAAATAAAAATATTGTCGGCGATGTGCAGGTAAAAGGCTTTGAAGATCTTTTGAACCCAGCGCTAAAAGGTAAAATTTCCTTCGGTGATCCATCGGCATCCAGCTCCGCATTCCAATCGCTGGCAGCGATGCTTTATGCAATGGGTGACGGCGACCCAATGTCCGACAAGGCTTGGGAATTCGTAGAGAAGTTTATCGCTAATTTGGACGGTAAAATTGCAGGCAGCTCTGGCCAAGTTCACAAAGGTGTAGCTGACGGCGAGTACCCTGTTGGTCTAACTTGGGAGGACCCGGTTGTTCAATACATGAACAACGGCGCTCCTGTAGATGTTATTTTCCCGGTTGAAGGCGCTATCTTCCCTGGCGAATCCGTTCAAATTATTAAAGGTGCAAAAAATATGGAAAATGCACAAAAGTTTATTGATTACGTGCTTTCCGACAAGGTTCAAACTTTAGTAGGCTCTGAGCTTACGGTTAGACCTCTTCGTGACGGCGTTAAATTGGCAGATTACATGGTTCCAACTGACAGCATTGTTCTTGCTAAAAACTATGACGAAGCTTGGATTTCGGAAAACAAAGATAAAATTACGGCTAAATTTACGGATTTGCTAGAAAGATCAATGGATTAATCGTTTTTCGAAAGTAGAGCAGTTTATACGCTACTTATAAGCTGCTCTATCTTTATTAAGGCTTGAAAGGATGACGAACATGAGTGTATCTATTATAGTCGACAACGTTGTGAAGAAGTTTGAAGATACAACGGTCATTAATAAGCTTTCTTTGCAAATAAAGCCAGGTGAGCTATTTACGCTGCTAGGACCATCAGGCTGTGGAAAAACGACTCTTTTGCGCATGATTATCGGGTTTAATTCCATCGATGGCGGCAGCATTAGAATTGCAGACAAAGAGATTAACCATATACCAGTGAGCAAGCGTAATATGGGGATGGTGTTCCAAAACTATGCGATCTTCCCGCATATGTCTGTCAAAGACAATATCGCTTTTGGGCTAAAAAATCGCAAGCTGGGCAAGGAAGAAATGGAGAAGCGGATTAACGATATTTTAGGCGTCGTTCATATTGAGAAATATAAGGATCGTATGCCAGATAAGCTTTCCGGCGGACAACAGCAGCGTGTAGCATTGGCAAGAGCGATTGTTATCCACCCGGAAGTACTGCTTATGGATGAACCGTTATCTAATCTTGATGCGAAGCTACGCGTGGAAATGCGCAATGCGATTAGAAGCATTCAACAGCAGGTTGGCATTACTACCGTCTACGTTACGCATGATCAGGAGGAAGCGCTTGCGATATCTGATCGCATTGCCGTTATGAATGGCGGAGTTATTCAGCAAATCGGAACGCCGAAGAGCATTTATGAGCGTCCAGCCAATATTTTTGTATCCAAATTTATCGGTACATCAAATGTAATAGAAGCAAAGCTAAAAGTAGAGAACGGCGAAAAATATATTCAACTAAGCGATAATTATCAAGAAAAGATGGCGAATCTGAAGGATCAAGCAAAACCCGGAGATACCGTCTTAGTATCGGTCAGACCTCAGGAATTTATGATTTATGAGGAAAAGACTGGATTGAAGGGAAAAGTGATTAGAAGCATGTTCCTTGGCGTTAATACGCATTACTTTATTGATCTGGAGCATGGTGAAGAGGTAGAGGTTATCCAGGATGCCGACGCAGAGGAGCTAATTCCGGAAGGGGCTACCGTATATTTGAAGGTAAAGCCAACTAAAATCAACGTTTTCAGCAGCGAGGATGAGACAACACTAATTAAAGTAGGTGGGATCAATGAAAGTAAATAAAAAGCCGTTTAATATTTGGAACACCTCCACCTTGCTTATTTTATGTATATTTTTGCTTTTCATCGCGTTTCCGCTTTTTCTAGTTTTAAAGAAAAGTGTGATTGATCCCGGGACCGGACAATTTACCTTTGAATACTTGAGCAAGTTTTTCGAACGGAAATTTTATTGGATTACGATCTTAAACAGCTTCAAGGTAACAGTGGCTGCTACGCTGCTATCTATGGTTATCGGTTTGCCGCTGGCCTACATGATGCGGAAAGTGAAAATTAAAGGCAGTAAGTTTATTGAAATCTTTGTTATTATTTCGTATATTTCTCCCCCATTTATCGGCGCCTATGCATGGATTCAGCTATTAGGACGCAGAGGTGTAATCACGGAGTTCGTCAATAATTTGTTCGGCACGCAGTTTGATGGGATTTACGGATTTGCAGGCATTGTATTGGTGCTATCTTTGCAATCTTTTCCACTCATCTATCTTTATATCTCGGGCGCGCTGAAAAATCTGGATAACTCGCTCAATGAAGCCGCAGAGAGTCTTGGCTATTCGAATATCCAGCGTATTTTCAAAATCATTATCCCGCTCATTATCCCAACCATGCTCGCTAGCGCGCTCCTTGTCTTTATGAGAGTCATTGCGGACTTTGGTACGCCGATGCTGATTGGCGAAGGCTACCGCACCATCCCGGTTTTGATCTATACGCAGTTTATGAGTGAAGTAGGCAGTAATGATGGATTCGCTGCCGCGTTATGTATGATCTTTATTGTTGTAACGTTAGTTCTGTTTTTAGTCCAGCGCATCGTAGCCAGCCGCTTCTCTTATTCGATGTCGGCGCTAAAGCCAATGTCTGTTGAAAAGGTAAAAGGCTTCAAAAATATTTTGTCTCATGCATTTGTTTATTTCGTTGTTTTATTAGCGATTCTTCCGCAGCTAGTCGTAACGTTTACTTCGTTTTTGGAAACGAAGGGAGGCCAGGTTTATACCGGGAACTTCTCATTCGACAATTACAAAAATATTTTGTTTATGAAAAATACGGCTGTCATTTGGAATACTTAT
Organism: Paenibacillus sp. NPDC057967; assembly: GCF_042887015.1. Classification (NCBI taxonomy): domain Bacteria; kingdom Bacillati; phylum Bacillota; class Bacilli; order Caryophanales; family Paenibacillaceae; genus Paenibacillus; species Paenibacillus sp. NPDC057967. The sequence goes on along the minus strand of NZ_JBHVQB010000003.1, from coordinate 447,034 downwards.
AAAATGGGTATTATCGCGATCATCATTATTGTCGTGCTAGGGGTATTGATTTCTTATTTAACAGTTAGGAAGAAAAATGCCATTACGAATATACTAGATACGGTTTCGATGTTCCCGTTCATTATTCCAGGATCGGTACTAGGAATTGCGTTTATTTTTGCCTTTAGTGATAAGCCGTTTGTGCTGAGCGGTACAGTGTTAATTATGGTTATGTCGTTCGTCATTAGAAGGATGCCGTACACGATTCGTTCAAGTACAGCGATTATTGGCCAAATCAGCCCAAGTCTTGAAGAAGCAGCGATTAGCCTTGGCGCATCAGAGGCGAAGACATTCCGTAAGGTAGTTGTTCCAATGATGATGCCAGGGGTTATGGCAGGAGCAATTATGAGCTGGATTACGGTTATAAGTGAACTGAGCTCCTCGATTATTTTGTATACGAGCGGTACGCAAACACTTACTGTATCGATCTATACGGAGGTCATTCGCGGTAATTACGGTAATGCATCCGCATACTCGGCAATATTGACTGTAACGTCAATTATCTCGTTATTACTATTCTTCAAGCTGACAGGCAAACGCGAGGTAAGCGTATAGTTAGCTGGACGTGGAATTGGTATTTAAGTATGCTGAAAGGAGGCTAGAAGCAGCGGCAGAGTACTATATAAAGAGCAGCCTTGCAACGGAGGCTGTTCTTTTTAACAGATAAGACAGTGTCACATTTTCTAACGAATCTCAAGCATCGTGATTGTTTTAGGGTAAAGGGGGAAATGAATATGCAAAAAAGCTTTAGAGACTACATGAAAAAAGTGTTTCTCAAATATTCGATCATTACGATCGCTCTTATTTTCACCTTGTATATTTTATCCCTATACGTCACGTTTATGGTTGTCGTCGTCAAGAAAAACAATCAGGTCAATGACCAGATCCGCGCTACTGTCGCAAATGAGTTTTCCAGGTATCGCAATACACTTGATAAGCTCGTCCAGAATGAAGCTTTTCAGCAGGTGACAGAGGGGCGATCGCAATTATTGGAAGTAAATAATATCTTGTATCCGTTTATTAATTCCAGACCATTTAAAGGGAACTTTGTTCTTTTCGATAAAAATGGCAATATCGTCACCACTAGTCTTTACAAAGGGAATGTAGAAGCGTTAAAAAGTGACTATTTGATGCAAAGCTTACTAAGAGATACGGATCTAAGAGATGGGATAGAGCGAACCGTTGATTATTCGTTGTTTAAGGAAGGACAAAGCAGCTCCTATATTTTCGCTAAAGCGATTATGACAGATGAAAAGATCCAAGGCTATTTATTCTTTTTTCTTGAAGATCTTGGCCGCTACTTTCAGCATTCGGCAGATTTGGTTGCGATAACAGACCGGTTTGACCAAGCGATTTATGTATCTGATCAAAAGCTGCTGGCTCATGTCGGCAAGGTAAACAAGCACTACCTTGAAGGAAATACAGCTACGATTGATAATAATACTTACTATGTAACGAGTCGCACGATTCATGATCAAGATATTCATATTATAAACATGCTATCGATTAACACGTTCATACAATCGGTGTGGATCGGGCTGATTTCTTTTATAAGTATAGGCATAGCTATGATTATTGTTCATTATTTGGTTCTGCCTAAAATCATGAGGCAAAGCCTGCGATCCGTAGATTCGTTAATTCACTTTATTCAAACGCCCTCCAAGGGGATAAAGTCTCAGGCTTTTGAAGAGTTTCAAATGATTCAGGATGAGTTCCTAATTAAAATGGATCAAATTCAATCCTTAATGCAAAGCAATGCAGAAATAGCAGAGATGAAGAGGAAAATGGAAATAAAGCAGTTGGAGGCGCAATTCAATCCGCATTTTGCTTTTAACGTATTGGAAATGCTGCGTTTTGAAATTTTATTCGATCCTCAGAATGCATCGGAAATTGTCGTTTCATTTGCCAACTTGTTAAGGTACAACATCCATTATGGAAGCACGATGGTTCCTGTTGAAACCGATATCAAATATGTAGAGGATTATTTGAAGCTGCAGAAAATGCGCTTTAACCGACGGTTGGATTATACGATAGATGCAGATGAATGTATAAGGGATTTCAAAATTCCAAAGCTTATTATTCAGCCGCTCATCGAGAACAGTATAAAGCATTGCATCGAGGACACGGCTCATTTGGATATTGCGATCAGCATTTTGCGTAATGACGATTATATCTATATGGCTGTAAAGGATAATGGGAAAGGAATTGAGCCGGACAGGCTGGCCTTGCTTCAGCAATCGCTCGAGCGGGGAACGAATGACACGGAGCACTTCGGTATTTTTCATTCGCATCGCGTCGTTCAGCTCATCTATGGCGAGCAGTTCGGGATGACGATTGACAGCGTTCATGGAGAAGGAACGAATGTTGAAATCAAGATACCTTTAAATAAAGGGGATTGAAAGCATGTATAGAGTGCTTATCGTGGAAGATGAGGACATCATTCGCAAAGGACTTACTTATAAGGTGGATTGGCTGAACAATAACTGTGTAGTCGTTGGCAGTGCGATCGATGGGAATGATGGGCTGGATAAAATAAAAGAGCTAAAGCCTGACATCGTGATCACCGATATAAGGATGCCTTTTAAGGATGGAATTATCATGCTGGAGGAAGCACTGGCTGTACATGATTTTGAAACGATTATTATTTCAGGGTACAGTGAATTTGATTATGCCCAAAAAGCGATTTCGCTGGGAGTCAGTGAATACATTTTAAAGCCGATTGATTTTAGATTGCTTGATATAGCGATTCAGAAAACGAGAAAGAAAATTGATGCAAGGCAGCATGAAGAAAAGAAGCATGAATACCTTCATTTGTATCAGGAGGTGCTAGATGTTGAAGCGTTATCGGTTCATTCCACCTATGTATCAGCCATGCTGGACTATATTAAAGGAAATTACCCGCATAGAGTTTCGATAACGGATCTAAGCGAAAAATTGCAGGTATCCACGGTGTATCTGAATGCCAAGTTCAAGGATGAAACGAACTATACGTTTAATGATTTTTTAAACCGGTACAGAATTATTAAAGCGATTGATTTTATGGAGAATAGCGGCAAGCTTATCTATGAAATCGCGGAGCTGGTAGGGTTTAAGGAATACAAGTATTTTAGTCAAGTGTTCAAGAAGTATGTCGGGTATTCGCCTACTCATTTTACGAAGTAAAGATGGTGGCGCCAGGCGGGCAAGCAATAGAATAGGACGGCGCTTGGATCAAGATTGGACTACAGCTGTTGTAGTCCAATCTTTTCGATTTTGTAAGACAATAAGAATAATCTGCTATCATCACGCTTCCCGAGGCGCATACTTCAGATCAATCGCATTGAGCTTGGCGTTGGGAGGGCTCCACTTCGGCGGGCCGTACTTGCGCATGTAGCCTAGTGTATTGAGATAGTCGTGCACAGGCTGCTCTTCATCCAATGTGCGGAACAGCTCCCAGCAAGCGATAACATCGTTGAGAGCACGATGTCCGCCGACGAGCGGGATGGCGTAACGGTCGCACATATCTTTTAGCGTATGCGGGTAGACATGCCGCTCTCTGCTGATGGTAAGCGTATCGATAAAGTCGTTGCGGAAGGAACGGCCGGCAATGCGCATCAAGGAATGATGCAGGAAGCTCAGATCGAATTGTGCATTATGAGCGACGAGCACTTGGTCACCAACGATCATCCGGTTCAAGATACGGAACGCGGTGTCCTCATCCATCCCGTATGCGGTCATATCGTCGGTAATGCCGGTGAGTTCTGTGATTTTCGGCGCCAGCTTGCCATCATATTGGACTAGCGTACTGAATTCACTTGCAATCTCGCCATTGACGACACGAATGGCCGCCATCTCGATGACGCGGTCGTTCTTGGGATCGAGTCCGCTCGTCTCGAAATCGAATACGGTAAAGGATCGCTCATGTAAAAGAGTCATATATGTTCACCACTTTTTATGTAAATTCGTAGAGCACTATCCTTATAACTTCTACACGCATGCCCGATCCCCTTTCCAAAAACGCAAAAAACCTCGGAACCGGCTTCAAAAAAGCGGTCCCGAGGCGCGTCGTTCTATGGATTAGTGGTTGTTGCCGGACGCGTTTCCTTTTTTGTCCGACGATTTGGTTTTGGTGTTTTTGCTCGCATGTCCTTGCTGCTTCGCCATGAGTTCATCCTCCTTTCCAAGAGATATTTTTAGTGTGAGGCGAAGGGGGCGTTCCTTATGCAATGTGAATTTTGGATTCTGTACAATTCGCTCTTTCTATCTTTCATGGATGTGATACACTGTTGGTAGATAAGAGACGTACGTACATAATTGCTTTATGCAACGGAGGAACGTCACATGCGACTGGGAGAAGTCTTGGAACGAATTTGGAGCGGGATAAAAGGAGGGGATTTGGCGCCGGAGCGCAAGCTTGGCAAAGAAGCTGTAACGGCACTAATTATTCATAGTTGTTTTCAGTTCGGCGCGTCCATGTCGGGCTTGTTCCTGAACTTGTATTTGTGGAGGCTGACTGAGGATCTGGTCATCAATGCCGTCTACAATATTGTCAGCTTTATTATTACGCCTATTGCCTTTGCAGTCGGCGGCTGGATATCGAAAAAATATGATCGCATGTTGACCTACCGGCTCGGTATTGTCATGATTGCGTTTTTTTATTTGCTTGTTATTTTGGCGCAGGAGCAGGTGCCGAATTATTATATCTGGTTTGCGATCTTTAACGGCTTTGCGTCAGGCTTCTATTGGACGGGGTATCTGGTACTGCAATATGATGTCTCCACGGATGCCAACCGGATTCGTTTCCTGGCGATAAATATGGTTACGTTCAACTCTGCCGGTCTGGCTGGTCCCGCGCTAGCGGGCTTCGTCATCCAGCGGAATGACGGTTTGTCAGGCTATATTTTGATCTTTACGGTTGCCTTTATCATGTTCGTAGTCGCCGCGCTGATCAGCTTCAAGATTCCAACAATCAAGACGCATCACAAGACGTACTATCTGAAGCTGATGGGCGAGGTCATGCGGCGCAATAAGCGGTGGGTCAAAGGTTTGTACAGCTTTCTGATCCTTGGTTTGTTCCAAGGCATAATGCTGTTCCTGCCCAACATCCTGCTCTTCCAGGCTGTGAACCGGGAGGACTGGGTCGGTTATCTCGGCGTCTTCTTCTCCGCGCTGACGGTGGCGACAGGCTATGTCATCTCCCGCAGGGCGCAAAAAGAAAATGTGCGCAGATACGTGTTCCTCGCAACGAGCGGAACGGTGCTTGGCGCGGCCCTGTTGCTCATTCAGGTGGAGCTATGGTCTGTTGTCCTGTTCATGATTTTGTTCTCCATCTGCAATCCGCTTGCGATCAACACGCTTACTTCTTACTACTACCGGATTATCGGAGAGCTGCCGCTAAAAGGACAGCTGCGTATCGAGTCGGTCGTCATGCGAGAGGTGTTCCTGAATATTGGACGGGTAGTGTCGATTGTGCTGCTGGCCATATTCGGCTCCGATCTGGAATCGATCTGGATGCCGATTATCCTGTTCGGTGCTGCCGTGATGCAATATGCGCTGGCATGGCTGATCAGTGAGGATCAGCCTAAGACAGTGACGGAGCAGGCTTCGTCGGCAAAAGAGGCATAGATAAAAAGCAGCGGCTCAGCCGCTGCTTTTTTAATTCCAATAGATTAGAGTCGTCTGCGCTTGTAGAGGACGATGAAGAGACATGATGCCAGCAAGATAACAGCGGAGACAGCTGCCATTATCGCTTCCTCTTCGTTGCCTTCGTTCAGCGCTGTCGTGTCGCCTGGGAAGCGTCCGCCGCCGAAGCCTCCCATACCGCCCATGCCTTCCGGTCTAACGCCGCCCATAAAACCGCCTTGGCCTTGTCCGCCGCCTTGCGGATTTCTGCCTCCGGCCCCATTGCCGTTCTGCTGGCCCTCATTCGGCGCTTGTTGCTCGCCGTTCTGGCTGTCTGGCGTAATCTGTTCTTGCGTATTGCCGTCTGGCCGAACCATATTCGGGGCGGATTGGGGCTGGGAAGCGCCATTCTGACTGTTCGTCTCTGTGGCAAGTATGATTCGCTCGCGTGGGCTGACCGATAAGCTAGCCGCAACAGCATCACGGGAAGAATCGTCATAGGCCGAGCCGCCGTTCTCAGGGACCGTACTGTTCTCCGATGCAGTCCCGCCTGGGAATCCTCCTTCAGGAGGTGTGAATCCCTCCGGCAATTCGCCGCCCGGGAATCCGTTTTCAGGAGGCGTGAATCCCTCCGGCAATTCGCCGCCCGGGAATCCGCCGAACCCTCCGCCGCCAAAGCCGCGGCTGCCGCTGCCGGTGCCGTCCCCGGACGATGGCTCCGTGCCGTCGAGCTGCTTGGCTATGCTGGCGGTCTGCGTTTCCGTAAAGCTCAGCAATTTCTCTACGCCTTGCTCATATTGCTCATAGGTGACAAAAGCTGTAGGATCAGCTTTCACATCCTCCGAAATCATGGCCTTCAGCTCCGCGACTCTAGCTTCGAAGCGGCCGCTCTCCAGATAGCCGTCCAGCATCTCCGAGATAATCTCGTGATACCGCTCCTTGTAGGCATCGACGGCAAGCAGCTTGCTGACGAGCGGACGATCAGCTACAGCGCCTGTCGTCGGCTCGTCGATGAGGATGCCCGATCCGCCGAATCCTCCGAAAGCCATATTGTAGTCCCATGGCAGTACAGAGAAGATGCCGTCCAGCTCATACAAATAGTAGTTATGCTTCTTCTCGGACAAGTAACTGTCCATATTGCCGATGACGGCGTTCAGCGCGATATACTTCAGCACATTGTCGGTATCCAGTACTTGATCATAGTTGCTTCCGTTATTCAACTCGTCCAGCATGGCGAGCAGAGCTTCATCATTGCGCTTATCGGACTTCACATCGAGTCCGGTGTAGGCTTCTGCCGTCTCCAGCCATGTCAGCTCGCTGCCGCTGCCTCCATTAGCTTTGTAAAGCGTGCCGTAAGCCTTGCCGAAATGCCGCTCCAAATAAGCGTCGCCAATCTGCTCTACAGCAAGATAGAAGCCCCATAGCTCACCGTTCACGTATACGTTGACGTAGGAGCGTTTTGGCGTGGGCAATCCCATCTCCTCCGCTAATTCATAAGATAAAAATTCCTGCATATAGCTGTTGTCGCTATAGTTGTTGTTCAGATTAACCTTGCTGATGCCGCCAAGCGTCTGATTGACGTATTCGTCGAATGAAATCTTGAAGCTGTAGCGGTCCGAGTCCGGCATGTTCACGACGCTGTTCAGACTCAGGTTGCCTTTGGTCCGAATGGCTATGTTCTCAAATGTCTCGCCATTGTACTCCACAGACGCTTGCTTGAACTGCTCTGCTGCGGCATTGTCCAGCATGTCCTGAAAGTCGTCAGGGTCAATCGTAATCTTCACATCGACAACTTTATCCTGTGGAAAATACCGCTCATCGAGCAGCTGTTCATCCGCAGAGACGGTCTGCGCGCCGAATGTTCCCGTTACGCCGGAGTCCATGGCCAGCGCGACGCCGACAAGGGCGACGACGATCAGAAGCGTCATCAGCCGGGACGCGTATTGACGGATTGCTCCCATCTGTTCATCCCCTCCGTTTCTTAAGATACATAATCTCCGTTATAGCTGATCAAGACGGCGCTGCGCACGCCTGGCAATGCGCTCAATTGGTTCACGAAGCGGCCCGTATGGTCCTTCAGGCGAAGCTCCAGCGTCAGCTCGATCGAGCCTGCGGAGACGTTCTTCTGCTTAACGTTGAAGCGCTTGGCATGCTGGCTCACATGCTTGTGCAGCAGCTCTTCGCCTTCGTCGCTCTCGACGTGGGCCACGAGCAGGAACGGTGTCTCTGCTGTGCCGCCTTTTACGAAGAAGAAGAGAATCAGGCCTACGATGACTGAGCCGATAATCGCGAGATTATAGAAGCCTGCACCTGTTACAATTCCTGCTACAGCTGCCCAGAACAGGAAGATGAGGTCAGTGGGGTCTTTGATGGGTGTACGGAAGCGGACGATCGACAGAGCGCCGACCATACCGAGTGACAGCACCAGATTGGAGTTGATCGCAATAATGACAACTGCCGTAATCATGGTCATGCCGATCAGCGAGACGTTGAAGCTTTTGGAATAGAGCACTCCGCTGAAGATGCGGCGGTAGAGCAGGTAGATGAACAGTCCGATGATGAACGCTATGGCCAGCGTCAGCAGGATTTTGCTAAGGCTGATGTCCGACGCGAAGTTGTCCAATACCGAATTACGTATAATATCCGAGAAATTAGTTGATTGCTGAGATGTATCCATTTTAATAATCCTCCCATGAGTTCGATTTCAAATATTTGCGGCAAATGACATACTTGGATGCGGATTGGCGGTTCAGGCCTTCCAATTGAATCGCGGTCTGGATCGCCGAAGGCATGTATTCGTCAAACTTGACCTCCAGAATGATCAGGTTCTGGTCAAGCGCTCGGATCGGAGCTAGCTCCGGGTCGAATATGTCGGTCGCATGCAGTCCGGTGCGGAGCTCCTTGTCGAACGTAATGCGCACATTGCCGTGCTTATTCACATATGGCTCGCGTACATAATCGACGATGACTTTGGGCGCCAGCAGGCTGTGCTTCATCCGGTCGTGGATTTCAAGCAGCAAGGGCTTGCGGCCTTCTTGCAGGATGCTGATGTCTCCGGCGAGCAGCGCATCGTACATCTCACGGGTAAGTGGCTCCTTCACTTTGGCGATGTAGTCCTTGAATTTGATTTTTTTCTCAAAATGAATGACGCCGTCGGAGTGGTTGTAGATGCGAATGCGGTACTTGGCCCGGTCCCGGATGCCGCCCAGCTTCTCGTGCAGCGCCGTGTTATGGATATCGTCGAAGTAGAGGCTTCGGATATGATATTCGCCGTCGGCGCCGGCATGCTTGTCTCGCTTCATAAGCCCCTTCAATCGCTGACGGATGATGAAATGCTGATGATGGTTAATCATAAACTTTAGCTCGTTGCGGTATTGGAGTTCTCCGTTCATTTTTTTCACACCTCGTTTCGATCGCTTCTCTGTAACCACTGCTATTGTATAAATCTTTACTTATTCTTAACTTAAGGCCCGCTGAAAGATTGCTGAATGCGCGCCAAGAGACGGTTATGATAAGCTTTGGCTAACAAATGGACGAAGGTGCAGGTGAGCAGAATGAAGAAGGAAGGACTGATTATCGCTTTGTCTGCGATTGTCATCATTGGCGTGTTCTTCTGGGTGGAAGGCCGGAAGAATGAAGCGATGGACAAGCCGCATTCGCTCGTCATGAATGTAGGAGAGGATGCGGCGACCGTCCGGTCGTTCACATGGCAGAGCGGCAGCAAGCTGAATAGAAGCCTGATTCAATATGTAGAGAGCGAAAGCCGTGAGGTGGACTGGAAAAGCGCACATGCGGCGACGGTGGAAGGCACTTTTGATCTGATTGCGACAGATGGCAACCGGCGGATGGTGCATCAGGCAACCATATCCGGTCTGCAAGCAGGCAAGACCTATGCTTACCGGGTCGGGGACGGTACTGCCAAGGGCTGGAGCGGGACGGAGCTGTTCTATACCATTACGGATTCGCATGTTGATGGCGGATTTTCTTTTATTAATGTGACGGACTCACAAGGTGAGACGGAGGCGGACTTCAAGCTGTGGGGAGATACGCTGAAGCAGGCAATCCAGAGTGTGCCGGATGCCGCTTTTGTTGTCCATAATGGTGATTTGACGGAAAATCCGAAGGATATGGGTGCGTGGGATGCGTTCTTTCGCGAGGCTGCGCCTTGGCTGTCCTCCGTTCCGCTGATGCCGGTCACAGGCAATCATGACGAGGTGGACGGCGACGCGGAGCCGTTCGTCTCGCTATTCCATGTGCCTGACAATGGCGCGACGGATTCGATTGACGGGACGAGCTATTTTTTCGACTATGACGATGCCCGGTTCATCATGCTCAATACGGAATCTAATATAAACGGCCAGACGGAGTGGCTAGAGGATGTGCTGGAGAAAAATACACGGAAATGGGTTATCGTTTCCCTTCATAGAGGACCGTACGGCGGTAATCAGAACAAAAACATTGGAGATTGGGTGAAGCTGTTCGACCGCTACGAGGTGGACTTGGTGCTGCAGGGGCATAACCATGAATACGCGCGTTCGTACCCGCTGCGGGATGGTAAGATGGCCACGGGCAATGATTCGCATGTGCTGGATCGCGCCGGAACGGTCTATGTCGTGACGAATGCCGCTGGACAGAAGCTGAACGAGAAGAAGGAAGACCAGTTCTACCACAAGGTACACCTCCAGAATGGCAAAAGGATGTTCGCCGCTATTCGGATCAGCGGGAACATCCTTAAGTTTCAGGCATACGATACGGATGGCAAGCTATGGGACGAGTTCGTGCTGGAGCATACGTCGTCATAGTCCGCGTGATGATTTATGGATGCGGGTCTATAGATCGATTCTCATACAGCGGAATTGTAATGAGGAACGAAGTTCCTTCACCAACACCGCTGAACACCTCGATATGCCCATAATGGGCTTCAACGATTGATTGCGTAATCGCAAGACCGAGCCCGGTTCCGCCGCGCGCGCGCGAGCGGGACTCCTCCCCTCGGTAGAAGCGCTCGAAGATATGCGGGAGATGAGCGGAGGCGATGCCGGAGCCGTTGTCCCGAACTTCGAGGCGGGCGGTATTGCTGCTCCTTCCAAGAATAACCTCGATATCTCCGGTCTCGGCATCGGTATGCTGAACAGCATTATGAAAGAGGTTAAGTACCACCTGCTTTAGCTTATCCCGGTGAATGAGGGCCGTGACGTTGCTGGCGGAGCGTACAACAAGACTCCGCTTACCTGCCAGCAAGGCAAGCTGGGGCTCCATCTCCGTCAGCAGCAGATCGAGCCTTGCCGCTTCCAGCTTGAGCGGCGCGGGCTGCTCAAGCCTGACCAGCTGAAGCAGGTCCTCTACCAGCTTGTTGACCCTCTCCGATTCTGTCTTCATGCTGGCGAGCGCGCGCATGAGCTGCTCCTTATCCGCAGCCGCCCCTCTAAGCAATACCTCGATAAATCCGTGCAGGGAAGTAAGCGGCGTCCTCAGCTCATGGGAGGCGTCTGCAATAAAACGTCTCATTCGTTCATTGGTTGCGCGCTCTTGCTCGAATGCGGAATCGAGACGCACAAGCATGCTGTTGAACGCCTCGGACAAGGAGTCGACCTCGGATTGTCCTTGCCTCTCCGGCAGTCGTGTGTTCAGGCTGCCTGCATCCGTCAGCTCCGCTGCCTGTACGACCTTGGAGAGCGGGTACAGCGTTCTTCGCAACAGAGGCAGATACAGCAGCAGTCCCGCGATTAGAGCCGCGGCAGCAAGCGCTGCGAAGATGGCGACCTGTGTAAGTAACTGATTGCGCAGCGATTCCGTCTCGACGGCGGCTTGCAGCATGCTGCCGTCCTTGTCGCCGGGGCGGGGGGCCATACGGAAAACGGCTATATATGGCGTCCCATTGTCTGCCGTGATGAGCTGATAGTCGGGACGTTCTCCGGCTTGCAGCTTCTGGCGGATCTCATTGTACCCCTCGATTCCGAGCAGCGGTGTATCCTTCGGATCGATATTGCCGTCATCGGTTACCGCCTGCGCTTCTCCCGTTGCATCAATGACAATTAACGAAAATCCCGGCTGGAATAATAACGGAGAATCCGGCCGTACTTTGCCGGGATGTCGGATGCCCGGCTCCTTGCCGTCCAGCCGGAACAGATCGGGTGGGAGGGACATGAGCTGGGCGTTCAGCGCTTCTGCTTTGTTGCGGTATAGGAAGTCCCTCATGAACAGGAATTGCAGGGAGCCGATCAGCACAAACAATGCTGCCAGCACAAGCAAGGAACGAACTAGCAGCTGTAGCCGGAGAGAAGCGGGCCGAAGCATGCGGCGGACGATTCCGGTACGTTCCTTCATGGCAAGTCCATCCGGTATCCGGCGCCGCGAAGCGTGCGGATTAAGCGGTGCTCCTTGTCGCCGAGCTTGTCGCGCAGGGAGCGGATGTAGACCTCGACGATATTTTGCTCCCCGCCAAAATCATAGCCCCATACCTTCTCCAAAATTAGCGACTTGCTCAGCACCACGCCATGATTCATGACAATGTACTTAAGCAGCTCATATTCCGTAGGCGACAGCTCGACAGCTTCCTCCCGATAACGAAACTCTTTGCGCTTATCATCGATGGTGAAGGGGCCATAGGCCACTTCGCCAAGCAGATTGGGGAATTGGTTGCGCAATCTGGCGTGAATCCGCGCCAGCAGCTCCTCGAAGCTGAATGGCTTGACCAAGTAGTCGTCCGCACCTAGCGACAGTCCGTAGACGCGATCTTCTACTTCATCCTTGGCTGTCAGCATAATGACCGCCACTTGCGATCCCGCTTGCTTGAGTTCCCGGCATACCGCAAATCCGTCCATATCCGGCATCATGACATCCAGTATGACGACATGCGGCTGGAATTCACCCGCAGTCTGAAGCGCGTGTCTGCCGTCTTCGGCTGTTGCGATCTGCGCTCCTTCATTCGCCAGTCCCATCTCCAAAAATTGCACGATAGCCGTCTCGTCATCGACGACGAGAATTTTGATTCCGTTCAGCGTTCGCATCCATTGTCCTCCACTTGATGGCTTTGTCCTTCTATTATGAGCGTAAGGCTGCTAATATCCAACTCCTTGCAGCCCAAATAGGGCGATATTCAGCAAATTTTCAGCTTGCGGATTTTTTTTCATTTGGATGAAATGAAATGCGATTTTTGGGGATAGTAACGGTGGTAGCAACAATCCATATCAGGCTGACAAAAGGAAGGTGCAAACGAATGAAGGATAAGCAAGTGGAAGGATATTCGAAAAAGAAAGTGGGCGCGGGATGGCGCTCGGCCAAATACTTAAGCGTGGCAATCATTACGCTTGCGCTGATGTTCAGCTTGCCGAATACATCTCTAGCTGTAGGCAAACGCGCGAAAGGACCGGACGTCTACGTTATTCAGGGCATGCTGAAATCAATCGGCAGCTATAGTGGTCCAATCGATGGCTACTATGGCCCTGCAACGGTCAAAGGCGTTAAATATTATCAAAAGACGCATGGTCTAACTGTATCAGGATCAGTGGATGTGAAGACGCTGCAATCGATCAGCTATTCCTATGCGAAAGCAAAAGGCGCAGCAGGCCAAGCGAAAGCTCAAGCGAAGAGCAAAGCGAAAGGCACTGGTAAAGCTGGCGCTGGCGCAGGCGGCGGTGCAGGCGGCGGAGCTGGTGGCGGCGGAGCTGGCGGCGGTGCAGGCGGCGGAGCTGGTGGCGGTGCAGGCGGCGGAGCTGGTGGCGGTGCAGGCGGCGGAGCTGGTGGCGGCGCAGGCGGCGGAGCTGGTGGCGGAGCTGGTGGCGGTGCAGGCGGCGGTGCAGGCGGCGGAGCTGGTGGCGGTGCAGGCGGCGGAGCTGGTGGCGGTGCAGGCGGCGGAGCTGGTGGTGGCGCAGGCGGCGGAGCTGGTGGCGGTGCAGGCGGCGGAGCTGGTGGCGGCGCAGGCGGCGGAGCTGGTATCGGCGGCGGCAAAGGCGGCATCGGCGGTGGCGAAGGCAAAGGCGGTATTGGCGGCGGAGCTGGTGAAGGCAAAGGCGGCAACATCGGCGGCGGCGGTGCAGGCAAAGGCGGCAACATCGGTGGTGC
>NZ_JBHVQB010000003.1:336727-433234 GCF_042887015.1 Paenibacillus sp. NPDC057967 | reverse complement strand
GTGCTGGCGAAGGTAAAGGCGGCAACATCGGCGGCGGCGGAGCAGGCAAAGGCGGCAATATCGGTGGTGCTGGCGAAGGTAAAGGCGGCAACATCGGCGGCGGCGGAGCAGGCAAAGGCGGCAATATCGGTGGTGCTGGCGAAGGTAAAGGCGGCAACATCGGTGGCGGCGGAGCAGGTAAAGCGCCGGGCGGTAATGTCGGCGGTGGCGGAGCAGGCAAAGCACCGGGCGGCAATGTCGGCGGTGGCGGAGCGGGCAAAACGCCTCCGGGCGGTAAAGTTCCCCCAAGCGGCAAGATCGACAGCCAGCCGCGCAGTCAGCAATAAGAGGTAACGAATAAGAGCCGTCTCGATGGGTGCTCCTTACGGAGAATAGCCGGTCGGGGCGGCTTTTTGCCATGAACGCGACTAGAGGCGAGTGGATGGGCGCTCCAAAAAAGGTTAAACTATCATTACCGTATTCTAGCAAGCGAAATGGGGCAACGAGATGAACAATTGGAGCGTGAAAAAACAAGCCAACACTATCTTGATCTTATCGGGCATAGGCATCCTGGCGGCGTTCCCCTTCCAGCACACGTTTGCGGGAGGGCTGTTATTCGCCATATTCAGCGCCGGGACGATTGGCGGACTGGCGGATTCTTTTGCGATTAGCGCATTATTCGGTGATCCTCTGCGGATCAAATGGCCGAAATGGATGGGCACTCATATTATTTCCCGTAATAAAGAGCGGCTGATTGGCGAGCTTGTCGACATGGTGGAGAAGGAGCTGCTGACAGTTGCATCAATCAAAGCCACGCTCGAAGAACATGATCTGGGCAAGGTGCTGGTCCGCTATTTGTCCGAGAGCGGCGGAAGCGAAGAGGTGCAGCAATTCGCAGGCAAGCTGGCAGGCGATCTGCTGGAGAAAGTGGAGCCGGGCGGGTTGGCCGGAGGCATCGAGCGATTCGCCTATGATCATGCCGGCTCCTTACAGGTGTCCGATGTGCTCGCAGATGTAGGAGAATGGACCATTCGCAACGGCTATGATGATAAAATTATCAATTTTGTCGTTCAGCCGCTCGTGCAGTTAGTGAAGTCGGAGCCATTCCGGGCGCTTGTCGAGCAGTTCGCTGATTCGGCGATCCGATCCTATGAAGGGGAGAAGCTGCGCCGCAGACTGGTCGACTTCACAGCGGGCTTGAATGCGCCTGCCATTAGCGTGAAGGTTCAGGATTGGCTGGCTAACTTCATTGAGCAATTCGCTGCGGAGGATCATCCGCAGCGTCAAAGCTTTAAGCTGTTTCTTGCCGAGTTTGTACGCAGGCTGCGGGAGGATGAATCGCTTCGCCAGAGTATTGAGGCTGGGAAGCTGACTATTCTGGCCAAGATTCAGGAGAATGTCCCGCTGGAGGAGTTGCTGAAGACCCGTATCGAGAAGGCGCGAGCAGCTCTTATGGCAGCCGCTCAAGATGAGGGAGCCCCGCAGTCATCCCCGCTAGGCTGGCTGCGCCAGGAAATTGACAGAGGGCTAGAGCAATTAAGGACGCGTGAGGATCTTCAGGCAGCGCTCGACACTGGCGTTAAGTCGTTGTTGCTCGGCTGGATTGAGAACAAGCATACGCTTATCGGACGTTTGGTGAGAGAGAAGCTGAATTCTTTTTCAGAGGATGAGCTTATTGAATTAATCAAAGAAAAGGCAGGCAAGGACCTGCAATACATTCGGCTTAACGGGATGGTTGTAGGCGGGCTGGTCGGCCTCGTTCTCTATCTGCTCACGTTCTGGATAGGGGGGCGATAACATGACGATGAGACGAAAAGCCAATCTTAGCTTGCTGTTGCTGGCTCTATTATTCATCGGTGCGGCTGCCTTGACGTATTGGTATCCCGGCAGATGGTGGTCCAAGCTGTTGCTGTATTCCGCGGAAGCGGGCTTGGTAGGGGCGCTGGCCGATCTGTTCGCTGTGACGGTCTTGTTCCGGCATCCGCTTGGCATGCGCTGGGTTCCGCATACGGCGATCATTCCGCGCAATCGGACGAAGCTGGTCGAAGGTGTCGCCGCCATGGTAGAGGAGCAGCTGCTCAGCAAAAGCATGATCAAGGATAAACTGATGGCTTACAGCATAGTGGATGCCATCATCGGCTGGCTGGACCGCAAGGGCAGCGGCGGCATGGGTATTGCCGAGAAAGGCTGGGAGCTGCTGCTCTCCTGGGTGAAGGGAACGGATACGGAGAAGCTGGCTGGCAAGCTGGACGGATATGTTCGGGGTTCGCTTCGAGGGATGGATCTGTCCCGTTACGGTGGGAGAGGGCTTCGCTGGCTGCTGGTGAACAGCGATTTTCAGAAGTGGATGGGCCAGGTCGTCGAGTATGCGGCGAAGCGGGTCGCTAGCGAGGATACGAAGCAAGCGATTCGCGCCATGCTGACAAAGGAGAAGGACAACTTCGTCTCCGAAGGAGGCTCCTTCACCAAGTGGCTGAAGCGCAAGCTGGTTGATTTCGCCGAGGCAGCGGATGCGTTGAATCTGGATGATGCTGCGAATACGCTGTACAATGATCTGCAATCGTTTATGAATGATTTGAGGGATCCGAAGCATGAGCTTCGTGTGCTAGTCGAGGTCCGGCTGATGGAGCTGGCGGAGAAGCTGGAGACGAGCGAGGACATGGCTGCGACCATCGAGAAGTGGAAGCTTGAGCTGCTGGATGAGCTGTCGCTCCAGCCTTCCATCCATGCGCTGCTGGACAGCATGAGAGGGATGCTGCTTGCAGGCAGCGAGCTGAAGTATTTGGCAGCAGAAGAGCGCCAGCTTCATGTCGATGATGTGAAGAACTGGCTGTCGGAGCTGATCGGCGCGTATTGGGAAGCGTTCAAGGCGGATGAGGAGACCAAGGCTCAGCTCGATCGTTACTTGAAGCAATTCATCAACGGCATCATGGAGCAGGAGCATGCCTTGATCGGGCGTATTGCGCGCAAGACGCTGGAGGGCTTCACCGAGGAGCGGCTGGTGGAATTTATCGAAAGCAAGGTCGAGACGGACTTGCAGCGTATCCGGTTGAACGGTGCATTTATCGGAGCTGGGGTGGGGGCACTTATCTTCGTGATCCTGCATGGCATCTATGGGCCGCTGCTGGAGTATCTATTTTAGGAAAGTACTGGAGGAAGGCCTGTGCCGCATGGCGGTATGGGCTTTTTTTTCGCGGAATGGACACATTACCCTGAAAAGAAAACGCTGACATTAAAGTTAAATCGTTTATACTATATATAGTGATAGACAGACTATCGAATGGAGGAAGCAGGCCTGAACAACATTAGATTATTCGCAGACAGCGTGTCGGATTTGCCGCAAGAATGGATAGAGAGATATAACATTACGATCGTGCCTTTATATATTATTTTCAACGAGGAAGTCTTCCGGGACGGAATTGATATTACGACTGAGGAGATCTACCGGCGGGTGGAGGAGAACGGGGTATTGCCTCGTACAGCAGCGCCTTCGCCGGATGATTTCACGCAAGCATTTCAAGACGCAATTGACGCTGGAGATTCGGTGTTGTTTATCAGCATGTCTGCCAAAGTGTCTTCCACAAACCAGAATGCCAGAATTGCCATGAATGATTTCCCTGAGGGACGAATCACGCTCGTCGATTCCACCCACTTGTCCGCAAGCACCGCCATGCTCGTCATTATGGCCGCACGGCTGCTGGAGCAGGGGAAGGATATGGATACGGTGGTCGCACATTTGGAGTCGCACCGAGACCGCGTCGAGATCGACATCCTGATTGACCGCCTGGATTACTTGCACAAGGGCGGACGCGTATCCAGCATTCAGAACATGATTGGCAGTTTATTAAATATCCGGCCTGTACTTGGCATCAAGCAAGGTCTTATTCTATCCACGAAGAAATACCGGGGCAAAACGCAAAAGGCGCTTGAGGGCGTTATGCAAAATATTGTAGATAATATTGATAGCATAGATCAAAATGTTGTCGTCATTGCTCAGACTGTAGCTGAGAAGGCGGCGGACTACATGCGCAGTTACTTGTTGGAGCATACGTCTGTTAAAGAGATTATTATGATCGAAGGCGGTTGTACGATTGGCTCGCATACTGGGCCTAAGACGGTGGCTATTAGTTATTTGCGGAAGTAGGTATTTGGGAGTAAGTCTTAATAGAGGTACTGCACAAGCGAGTTATAGTTTCCTGAACTGCAAGTTGTACGTTGGAATCTTATCGGGCGCGCCATACTTAGAAGTTTCAGAACCGTACTGTTGTGCGGTTCTTTTTTTCTTTGGAGTTGTTCGCAGGAGAGACTTATGGGGAAGTTTTTCCTGTTGTTACTCTTTTGGCAGCAACAGGAAAGCAGAGTTGTTTTGACTTGTTGTAGCATGTCGTATTAGGCGCTATATTTCTATACATAGGTCAAATGGCATGATATAGTCAATTTGCAGGGATTGGAATTTAATCCAGTAGTATTAGCGAAGTTCATATATAAAACGTTTCAGGAAATCGACTCTAAGAAAAAATTCTTGAAAGGATGCGATGAGTTGGGGGGAAGCATGTGGTTGTTCATCTCAAAAGACTCAAAGGTAACGAAAATTTCCAAACCTATAAATCAAGTTTATAAGCCAGTTCCTTTTTTAGCTAGACAAGAAGTTCTCGAAGTCACTTTGTACTATGAAACCAAGTCTAGAAAACCCTCTAAACTTGAGATTGTTAATTTTGATCGATTTAGATTGGATGAAAATGGAGGGTTTGTAATTACGGATTTTGAAAGACGAAAATCGCTCTATAATTTTTTTGAATTTGGAATGAAGACGCCGGAGGAAAAAGCAGAAGACGATCAACCCATAGCTCTCCCAATACCACCGGTTATTCCGACTTTTAAAGAAAAAGAGGTAATATATTCATATCTAGAGCAAAAGTATCCATTAATAGCAAGTCAGGCTCCCATAATTGTAGAAAATATGATTGGTTTTTCTAACGAAACACATAAAAAACATATAGAATTTGTAGCGGCGCAAAATTTTTGGCAAAGATTCTCATCATATTTGACAAAAAAAGCCCCGCTTTTGCAGGGCTTTTCTAATGCTTTATTCTTCGTTATTTTGAGGCTCGCTTTCAGCCTTCAGAGCAGAACGATATGGTTCAGGTACAAATTCAATAGGCAACCTTCCCGATTGAACTGCTGTACGATACATACCCATAAACACTTCATTAAGCATTTTCCCCACCTCCCTCTAGGGTATCGACACGCGCCCGTAGAAAATCTACTTCAGCCATAAGGAATGTCAACAGAACTGCTACCATTTCTGTATTGAGTTGAAATGTGCTTTTTTGTGGCGCGACATCGATTCCCTTTTCTTTAAGGTAGGAAATCACATCTTGCATATTTAAGTCCATACTAAGCCTCCTCCAGTGCCAATAACCTTGCTGCATATTGAGCTAATATCCAATCTTGTATTCCATCGTGTGTTTTAATTTGAGCTATTTCTTGCACCGCTTGTGCCAGTATGCTGTTGGTAGCTGCCTTATAATGCAGAACAGCTTCTATTGCGTTCGTGCTGAAAGAGTATTTATCCAGCACTACATAATCAACGTACACATTATCAGGATTTAGCAAATCTTCTACGTTGATAGACGCCCTGACTTTGCCATGAGCGTTGCTTGAAACTGCGATAGACCATTTGGCATTGCGTTTTTCACCATCATAAATGGCTATTATTATAGCGGCGCGATGTGTTAATTGTGAACCCGAAGGAACTTCAAAGCTTGGTGTCGTTACTTGATTCAAGTTGATGTAATATTCATTACGGCTACTGGTGCCAGTTCCGCGAACGGGGTTTGCTTTTTCCCGAACGATCGTACCTTCCAGCAATTCCACTGAATTTTCTCTTGCATCCAGCGAGATGCTGCCTAGATCGCCCGATAGCTCTTCGGTAACTGGCATCGCAAGTACATAATCTAGCGTCGCCCATGCATCCCATCCTGGAGCTTTATTTGCAGCAACATAAGCCTCAGTATTGGTAGGTGGAGCCACACCCGTTAAAATCGATACCCAGCTATTGTAGACGCTGCCATTGTTGCCGTTAGCCTTCCATCCGTTCATCATCGCTTTGACAGCATTTGCGTTAGCATTTACCGATTCAACCCACCCAACATCAGACATCCGCACGTTAATGTAAAAGGTTCCATTGGAGTGAGCCATGAAGATGTTTTCTGTGCCTTCCGCTGTACTACCTTCAGGGAATATCAATCCATCGTAACGATGAAATATATGTCCTGGCATACCTACCATAATATTAGGAAAGTTGGTTATTGAAATACGTTTTATTACAGGATTTTCGGAGACATTCCATGCACCTAACCACGAGAGGGAACCATCCAACTTAACGCCTGTCTTCCATCGTCTAAACACTTGTCCCGTTGTGCTGTCGTAGCTATCCGCTATACTACGGTCAACGTTACTCCCCAAAGTAACGGGACAATGGGCGTATTGGTCGACGCGAGGTTCAAATGAATCTGGGAGTTTATCAACGCCACCATGAACCAACATCCAATTCTCTACAGTGAAAATGCCGTTGTAATTATTGCCAAAGCGTACCGATACATAAGCGGAATTTTGCGGAACGATAAACGTTAAAGGGTTAACACCAGTTGGCTGATAAATTGTGGTTTCGACACCGTTCGTATCAAATGACGTAACATAATGCTTCATATCTATGTCCGTTTTAAAGCTAATAGTGTAAGTGCCAGGTTTTAGACTTATGTCAAAATCCATTGTTTGGCTGGCACCTGTCCGATTTTGTATTGCTTTATATGGACCTCCTACAGTCCAAACCGAGCGAACGCGAGATGCTAGCGTTGCAGGCGGCAGCAAGTTTTTCCCCGTCTTACGCACACCCACACCTTTTAAACGCTTTAAACCATCCACATAAGGCAAATAAGCGTCAACGGCGTCGCCCAATATTGTTGTGCCTATGGCTGCATAATCGGCGGCAGATACCTCATATAGACGAACATCATCAATATACACTACTGCTGTAGGTTGACCCTCGGTGGTACTTGCCAGACCAATAAGTAATCTAAATCCGTTACCGACAAGGGTATTGGCTGCCGGGATTTTAACGTAAGCAAATTGCCATCCACCCACATTTGCTGAGGTGGTGTATAAGGCATAGCGAGATGTTGTAAGACTGCCTGGCTCGTATAGTCCTACCATGGGAAGCCCTCTCGTAAAAGATTCGACATATATCCATGCACCTAGTACATACTGCTTATTAACATCGAGCTTGTTGTTAAAGTCTTTCGACACATAACATGTTGCTCCAGACGCTGAAAATTTAAAGCTACTATTCCCCGATCTTTTGACTAAAGTCGATAATTCCGGCGTTCCTGCTTTAAACCAATTTGTTAGACTCTCGCATCCACCATCGTTACCCAAGATATTGACTAGCGTCCGGCCCTTAACCTGAACTGTCGCTCCGCTTGCCTTATCAGGCGTTACAATGTTTACACCATGTTTGATAGTTGCTGTTTGCTTCTCCTGGCTGTCAAGCTGCTTATGTGCATCTTCGATGCCTTTTTCGATGTTGTTAAGCCGAGTGGCGCTCACGGGTGTACCTTGTTGGATGATTTGGCCCGTATGATTATCAACAACATGATCTTGCCAAACGGTCTTATTATATGCCATCGTCATACCCTCCTTAACGTATACTTAAATGCTACAAGCAATCCGTTGATATTCGGCTTTGCAACTGAATCCGGCTGATCATCAAACACGGCTCCAGCCTGATCAATAAGCTGAAACTTATTGATCGTTCCCGTGACGGTATCATCCAGGTATAAATAGAATGTGATGACATCGCCGGAACGCTCTGTTTTAAAAATCGGTACAGTCGTTGGGGTGCTGCCGATGTAATAACGACCTTCTTTGATTAGCCCCTGTAAATAGTCCTTCAGCTTGTTGTGTCCTGTTGTTGTAATACTCAAATTGTCCCCCCCAATCCGCTATGAAAATTGCCGCACAGGTTGTATGGCCGTATAGATTTTCGTTGTTGTTGATTAAGCTCTAAATCTGATGAAGATTGAAGATAGAGCGTTTCGATCTCACGGTTTGAACCTGTCTGTACTTTTCCGGCGTACTTATACGGCCATTGCCCTGTATAGTAGTCGCTTTGCTTCAGCTCCACATCATCCCTGTAGAGTCGGCCCCATGTGGATGCATCCGGCCAAGTACCACATAAAAACGTTCCAGTGATAGGGAATGGGTACATGTACCTTTTAAAATCGAATTGCACTCGAAGCTCTTGGGTATAGGTGAAAACCGCTCTATACCTCGGTGACATGTGGGCATGAATAATGGTTTCGATTTGTTTGTAAAAGCTGGACGCCGTGATAAATGCCGTTTCAAATTCAAACGTAATCGTATACGTTAATGCATCAACAGTAACTTTGACAGGCCTCCCAGTGTAAGCCGATGCGACGCCTTCAAGCGTTCTAGCCGAAAAAGAAGAGCTGCTTCTAAGCTTCGCCAGGATTCGGCTCCGTCGCACATCGAAGCTATCCGTTTCTATCGTTTCAAGTCCTAATTCTTGTTCCCATGAGTCTAATCCCCATGTTGCCGTTCTGACAAAAAACTGATCTAGTACACCGTCCAGTGCATACCGTAGCTTATCAAATTCAACTCCTTCAGCCTGGAAAGTATCACGTAGAAACTTAGAGCGGCGGGCGTGCAACGGGAGATAGGAAAGCATTTCCTGTCCCCGTAGACTTGTTACAGTCATACCAGTGTCACCGTCCCTAATACGGCCACCTCGCCAAGCCCAACAGGGATATTGTCCGTGATTCCATTTACCGTCAAGCCGGAGTAATCTTGTACACCTGGCGTATCTAGCAGGATTGACCCTATCCGTACATACTTAACGGATGGATCAGAGCTGAAGGCCAACGACTTGATGTAATTAAGAAGCACGGAGCTAAACATGCTTTTTACGGTTTGCAAGTTGGTATCCTCCGCGAGCTGTACTTCTGCCGATACGTTTATCATGATCGCTTTGGCTGCCGATACTGTCACCAAAGCACCGATTGGAGCCATGCCATTTCCAAGAGCTGGATCAGGGGATATAAAGTTTTGAACGCTATATACAAGATCGGGTGATGCTGGTTGTTTGTCAGCACCCAAAATGATGACTTTTACCGTTCCTGGACCATCCCATAATGGCAGAATTTGAACATCTGAGACACCTGGCACTTCTAAGGCCCAATTAATATAATCATTCTTGTTCCCACCAGCAGAAGGAGTCCGCACCTTTTTAAGATAGCGATCAAGCAGAGCTGCATCACTCTCACGATCCGCTCCTCCACTTGTAGGACGTAGGTTTGTAACTGAAGTTAATCCTTCAATACTCTCTACAATGTTCACAATTGTTCCTGCCGCCACGTTTCCCAAAGCCCCAGCTTCCATAGCCCTGATTGCAGCTTCAACTTCTCCATCAGCTCCAACCATGACAGCATTCACCAGTTCAAAATAGATAGGGGCGTCACCAATCGTCGATAACTGCCAGCCTGAAGGTACATTTGTACCGTACTTACCTCTTAACAAAACCTTTTCGCTTGCGTGTACTGCCTCTTTACGAATTACACCATGTTCTTCAGTACGTAGGTCCAGATATTCGCCAAACGTATGTTGAGCGAAGCCTCGCCTCAAAACCTCCTGTGCCCAATCTGCCGCCAAAGTAAGCTCAATAGCAGCAGGGATTGTAGTATCCCACGGCATGGAACCTTCTGCTTTGTCCAAATTATCCGGCATGGAAGTAAGCATACGGGCATGGATGGCTTCTAACGTTTGGTCTGTGAGATATTCGGGGAGTGGTATGGTCATTAAAACATCACCTCCAACCTTTGCTCACGACCGATTGCAGGAACAGCCGTGAATGAAATATAATGCGAATCACCTTTAAAATCATGTTTGAAATCCTTGACCGTTTGTGTACGAGGATCAACCATTAACGCTTCAGTTATAGCGCGTTCAGCTTCCAGCATAGAAGCTTGTCTATTAGGCTGTTGCCGCGCTCGTTTCATTTCGGCCCCATAATCAGAGGTATAAGCAAGACTTTCAAACCTTTCGGTCATAACGGCTTTTATACACCATTGCGCCCAAACTGTATGGCCGTCAGCCATCACGACACGGCCAGCCCCGTCTATTACATAATCCCCGGTAGAAAAATCATAAAGCGGCCCCTCTGGATACATGACTTGACTGTTTGTATCATCTTCGACTAATTGAGGTGCGTCAAAAACAGGGAATAGATCAGGCATCTCCTGGTACCACCTTACTGATGATTACAGGTTCATTTCTTACCCATATGACAAGCACGCGATCACCAGGTTGAAGCGCCGAACCCATCTGAAGCTTTGCTTTTGGAATATGTCCATTATCAGAACCAGCACCAAAGTCAAGCCTTGAGCTTTGGGAATAAGACGTAACGCCTGGTATATCTGTTCCGTCAGGATTGACGGGGGAAGCAGTACGATAAATACGAGAATCTTGCGGAATATGTGCATCAACCATCCATTCAGCAATTAGATATTCGCTTTTAGGTAGAGGGATAGAAAATTGGTCAAGTAGCAGTTCACCGCTTTGGCCGATGGTAGCAAGGTCTATTGAAGATGGTTGTTCCTTACTACCTGTGCCTCGAATCGCTTCTGCTAATCGGCTGAATCCGTTGCTCATATTTCTGACACCTCCATTGTCATTTCACGATTGTCAGCGGAATGGGTAATGCTTTCAATCGCAAAGTATCCCTTAATAGTTCCGGCTGCGACATAGACTTTATCACCCCGCCGAAGAAATGGAACATCAGGAGCGGATATACTACGTCTTCGACGGGGTGAGCCTCTCTCTTTGAGAACTTCTTGCGCGGCCCTTTTTGCCGCAGCTACAGAGTCATATTGTTCGCGGTAAATTACATCCTGCAAAACGCCGAACTCTTTACGGCCATCGACAGTAGCAACAATTGGAGCGCGTCCAGCGGCGTTTTCTTTGCCAATTATTTTGACACGAGTCACAAGGTCCTCGATGTTTTGATTGTCGGACATTCGGGACACAATGTTTGAACCAAAATGATAGACTTCCTTGTTTTGTGCTTGGGGGAGAACATAGATTTTACCGCCATAAGCTCGCATGAAAAATTTACCGCCGCCACGATCCCGGACTTGATCAAGAACCTGCTGAATCATTGCCGCTACAGTATCACCGCGAAAGATTTGCTTTGATAATGAGATAGCAGGTAATGACATCTGCGCAACAGGGATTTTCCATGCTTTGGCGATGTCATTAATAATTGCGTTTGCCCGTGTCCCCTTGGGATAATACCGATCATCTTTGCTCCGTAGCAAATATATAAGCATGTCATAAGCCTTTACCGTCAAGGAGCCAACCGAATCATTGGTATAGTCCCAGTCGAAGACAATGCCCTGATGTAGCTCTTTCCAGCCTTGGCCCCAGTCAGCTTGCAAGATAGTCCGTGTGCCTAATGGCAATTTTTGATGCAGCCAGCCCTTGCCCATGGGTTGGTTCAGCAGCTTGAATTGTACGCTCGACGCCAATTCTCCGGCTTGCTCCGACCAACTCAATCCATTTGCAAGCCCAGTTAAAGAAAGCCGCTCTCCAGTTGGCTGGAGAACGGCAATGTCGTATTTTACATTTGATATGTTTATCAGTTTAATTCCTCCTATCCAGGCAAGCGGAGAACCTGACCAGGCTTGATCTTGTTCGGATCAGGACCAATAAGGGATTTATTGAGATTATATATTTCCTTATGTCTTGCTCCGTTTTGGAGATACCGCTTGGCGATTCCCCAAAGCGTATCACCTTTCACAACAGTATGAGTCTTGGACGATGCTGGAATTGGGCGAGAAGAAGCTGTCGAATTTGCTTTATTGACGGTTGGCACTATTATATCTCGCGCCTGTACTAGCTCTAATGTGAATCGCATGTCCCCATGACCACCTGACCACGTATGTTCAAACGACTGAACATATACATCAAAATTGATGACTGTCTCAGTAACAAGAAGTCTAAGCTTAATACCGCCGTCACGCCATCCCGCTAGGACAGAGGATAGCTCTCTTGGGTCTTGCCACGATTTGATAAAGGATGCATTGCGGCGTAATTTTCCAGGGAAGATGCCATCTAACATGACTCGCGACAGCATGGACCCCCTGGGTAAAGCATATTCTCCGAGGGATAGGCTTTCATAGGTTTGAATGCGTGCATTGGTTCCGACAGTGATTCGTTCAGGGTTTAATGGAAAGTGTAGTCGTTTACCGCCGCTTTCAGTTAGGTAGAAGTCTATTGCCATCACCCCCATATTTACTAGCTTGGCTGAATAATATTACTGTTTGATCCTTCAAGCTCTCTCGCAATAACATTTGCAACATCGCTTGCAATCTCTTCAACGTGTTCACGGATGGCTGTTATTACATCTTGACCATCGCCAGAAACTGAAATAGAAATCTGTATGCCTCCGAGATGAACCGCAAAACCACTAGCTCCACGGCTCGGAGAAGTTGAAAATGGTAGATTGCCGCTTCCTTCTATTGCAGGAACGCTAAAACCACCTCCAACAATGCCTCCCATCGCATATGGTGTCACACCGAGCATCAGTCCAGCTTTTTCCCAAAGCTCACGACCACGGCCTCGCATGTTTGCGGACAGTGGAATTATGGCTTCGGGTCCGGCTTCACCTACAAGCCCCATGTGAGGGCGAGATATGAAACCACCACGCGCATATGCTTTATAGCCACCACCAGCGGCTTTTTGTCCGGCCTCCTTGCCTTCGTTGAAAGCACCGCCGACTTTATCCCAAAACTTACCCCAACCGCTTTTAATATTCTCCCATGACTTGGAAGCCCAGCCCTCGACCTTGGCCCATTTGGATTGCCACCACTCGCCGTTAAAGAGCGTTGATTCAATTGCGGCCAGAGAGTTATTCCATACGTCCTGCGTCTTGTCCCAAGCGCTGGATGTCCAGTCCTGGACACCTTTCCACCTTTCAGCCCACCATTCGCCGTTAAAGATCGTGTCACCAATAGCGGCAATGGCGTTATTCCAAGTTTCCTTTGACTTCTCCCAGGACTCATCTGACCAGGCTTCAACAGCACTCCATTTTTCGTTCCACCACTCGCCGTTAAAGAGCGTATCACCAATAAAACCGACCGCATAGCCAATACCTTTAGCTATCGCTTGCGGTCCAGTATCGGAAATCCATGTCCATGTTGCTGATGCACCATTTTTTAGTGACGGCCAGAGAGTGGAGCTGAACCATCGAGATATGTCCTCACCCTTTGATCCAATCCAATCCCCTATGGCACCGCCACCCAAACCACCAAGGATGCCACCGATTAGCCCGCCGACCGCCGTCCCCAAGCCCGGCACAACAGAACCAACTGCTGCACCTCCAGCAGCCCCAGCAGCAAAACCACCCCAACCTCCAACAGTCCCGCCAATCGCTCGGTTACGTTCGGCTCCTGGTTGAGCTGAAGCAATATTTGCAGCATCCAGTCCAATGGATAAAGGAATAGCCGCTTTACCCACCGTTCTAGAAAGGAGTCCTAAGCCTTTACTTTTGCCACCACCCTTAAACAGGCTTTTCCACCAGCTTGTTTTTTCCTGGACTGGTCCACCAAAGGCTTTTTCCAGATCGTTAAAGCGCGATAGCCGACCTGAGTTCGCCATGTTTACAACTTCGTCGCGGCTATAAGTCTTATCCATCTGGATGTTTTCCCAGAACTTCGCGCCAGCAGGACGGTAGTTTGACGAAGGACGGGCAGACGGTCCAGATACCGGGATTGCCTCAACTGATTGTTGTATTTCTTTGCGCTTCAACAAATTTTGATGCCATGGCGTTTTACGTGACGATTCAACCTCAACAGGAGGGAACGGTTGAGTTTCTTTGCGTTTGAAGAGATTAGCCAGCCATGGCGTTTTACGAGCCGTTTCAGCAGCAGCCACAGGGGTAGCCGATTGAGCAACATCTCCAGCCGCCGTAGCTACTTTCTTTCCTCTTGCCAAGTCAAATATCTTCTTGCCACCACGTAAAGCCCCGCCTCCAGGTCCTTTAAGCAAGCTGCCGATCTTTGTAAGCAACCAGGCATCCATCATTAATACAAGTGCTTGACCCATAGGGCTGCTGGTTTCACCGCCTAACCAAGTGGGTTGAATATTGAAGAATGCTTCCTTGGCTTTATTCGCAATTTCTCCAGCGTCAAAAGCTTCAAGAAATGCAGATAAAAACGAACGGCCAGCAGAAGCCCCAGCTTCAACAAAGGGGGATTCACTGACCTTGGCTTCTGCACTTGAAGTCATACCCAACAGACCGAGGAGCACGCTGTTCAGTCCGGCCCCTAAAGCACTACCCACTTGGGCAGCGATTTTATCTACTTGCTCTTTACCACCACCAGACCACCATTCGGCGAATGGCTCACTGATGATTTTGTTCCAAGCAATTTTGACCTTGCCGAACAGATCAGCATTTTTAAATTCTTCGTCATTTAACAATTCACGTAGCCGACGAGTAACAACTTTGATTTTGTCCACAAAATACTGAGTGAATTTTACCGCTACCCGTTCCACTTGATTCCCAAGCTCTGCAATACCTGCGCTGTTCTCTTTGCGCCATTGTCGAAACGATTGCAATAATGGGGTAATGGTTGTTGTTAATCCTTGGCCCCAACGCTTAATCACATTGTTCATAAAAAAGGATTTGACACCTAGCATTAGGTTAGCAAGGTTATCGGACAGCTTTTCCATCATACCGTCAAACCTTGCGAACTCTTTCGTTGCTTGCGGCCAGGTCTTATGAATACTTTGCCCGGAAGCTGCAAGCTTCTCCAGACGATCACGAGCTGCTCCTGAAATTGCGCCCATCTCTTGTAATCGGCTCGTCATTTCACCGACAGGGCGACCCGCTGCCATTGCATCATATAGACGACCGACCCACAACGCCACATCACCAAACTGCTGTTGTGTACCCGCTGCAATATCACCGACCATGCGAAGTCCCTCGCCAGTGGATATTGCATTCCCCGTAAAGACTTGCAAAATACGACTAGACTCATAGATTTCATCACGGGTAAAAGGAGTAGACCCGGCAAAAGTCGTTAACTCTTCAACCCGCTTTTTCGCTTCTTCCGCGCTGCCAAGCAATACCTCGAATGCAGTTTCAACCGTCTGTTGCTGCATTACCATTTTTAATGGCAAAACAATAGTTCCCGCTGTCCCGGCACCTATGCCCAATATTCCCAATGCACTATTGAGGCCTGACATCATGGCGCGTATTGGGCTGGTAGCCAGGTCTAGCACTCGGACCGTTATCCGATACGATCCGCTTGCTACTCTTCGAGCTAATGCTCCGATACCATTGATCACAATGGATGCGCGATCTGCTGCACTAACTATCATCTGCCATTTAGTGCGATTCATCTGATTCAGACGATTGCGAACACGGTCCGTTATCTGATCAAACTTACTAACTTTTTTCTCTACATTGGTCAGACCTGGCTCAGTACGATCATCAATAAGCACAGGTATCTCAATGCGATATATTTCCTCTGCCATTAATGATCACCTATTTCTGGACTGTAATGCTCTTCGTTCTTCAGCCTCTTGTTCCAACGTGAGCTGCATCGAGGCAAAGCAAAAAAGCCGCTCACCTTCGGGCAGCTTCATGATTTCGCCAGGAAGTAATCCTTGACGCTGAAATATATGATGCAGGAGGGTGGCCCGCCCGCCCGCTTGGATTAGTTTTTTACAATATCAACTGCCTCGACATCATCCTCATCAAGATCGTAACCCGACAATTTATCAATCTGCTCGATTACAGCATCTTTCTCGCCAGGCAGCAAAACCTTTTCAATGAGTTGTGTGCCACTCAGAACATTGAGCTGATCCCAAGCTGCTTTATTGTTCCAAACACTTTTCCTATCCTCGTCAACTGTAGCCTGGTAGATAAGATTGGAGCGATATCTGGCTGTATCTGTATCCTCAGGCATCCTAAAGCCGCCCATACGTTTGTTTTTCTTGTACGTTGTTGCTTTTTCGCGGCAGTCATTATATTCAGCTTCAGACAGAGGATGAATGCGGAATAGAAACAGTACTTTACCTTTCCGCGAGATTTGGATTGTTTTCGTTTCCTCTTGCGCTGCTGTTGCTGCTTCTAGCAGCCCCCGCAAAATATCAGTCTCACTAGCCAACAATTCCTCTTGATCGATATGTTTATCTTGTGTTCCCATCTGTTTATTCCTCCTAAATTAGTTAGTAGGGGAGATGCCCAGGGAATCCCCGGACAGCTCCACTCTTTATTAGGCGCGAACTACGCCCGTGAAATTGAAGATTGCGTCTGGAGTATTGGAGCGGAGACTGTCATTCAACTTCTTGAACAACCGTGCATCCCTTACCACTGTCTCTGTAAACGTCAGGGTTACGCTGTAGCTCTGCATTAATGCCCAAGTGATTTTTTGACCCGCAGCCTGGTAATCACTATTTGTTATGCTAATTTGGGCTTGCCATGTATTCACTTCAGCGAGAAAGTTCCCATCGCCATCATAGAGTTGCCCGTTATAGCCACGAACGATGTTTCGGGGGTCAAATGCCCCTTTATCAAGCATCTGCTGAAGGTCTACAGCATTGTTGACGCGAAACGACCATGCTCTTTGCAGGATCTCGCCAGGCTGGACATTAGCGATATCAATTGAACCATCCGGGACACAATCCCTGAAAATGTATCTTGCATCTGACATTCATTACCCTCCTTATGCCTGTTGAGGCGTGAACTGAAAACCAAAGTCCAAGTAGATTTTTTCAATGCTATCCAGATCAATTAAATCGACAAAGCGGAACCAAGCCGAATCTCCTTGTGGTGGATAATCTGGATCAACCATTAACTGGCCGTCATCCAACCCACCCTCACGGATCATGGTCTGAATAATACCGTTTGCAATTGTCACAACAAAAGCACGACCATCAGCGTTGTTGTTCCACTTCCCTAAGTACGGATGAAGCGTATATACAATGCGGTCAATTAATTCAAAGCGTGTCCGTGTCCGACGAATCTTTTTCCAGCCTTCGTCTTCATCAGCCAGGAGGGTGACTTTGGTGTTGATGCCATAATCAATCTGAGCCATACCATCTGGGTTAACCGAGAAAGCCAGCATCCCGGATTGAATCGCTTCTTTGTATTGAGCGTTTGTCAACTCTCCGACCACGCCGATAGAACCAGTCATCGGCACATGAGTCAAACTCGCGTTGTATGCACTTGAAGCGATTACGCCCGCTATACGAGCTGCCGCTCTAGCCCCTTCAATACCCCCAGCGGCTGTCTCAATCCCATTGCACACGTAAACCATTGCAAAATCATTAAAAGCTTTAGCGTTCGCCGATCGATCCGCAAATGGTACGCTTGTTGACTCACCAACTACTCCTATCAAGCGACCACCACCTGAAGACAACATTCGACTAACAAACGAGTGGAGGGAAGCATGTACACCTACATCCTCAGAGTCAATACAAATCGTATCGAAGAACTTCCGCTCTAACAGCTCGAATGCAGCCGCATAATCTGCCCCAGTAACAATTGGATCAGCTCCACCCGTTATGGCTACATTCATAACGGTGTCAATTTCTCCGTTGCCATCAGCCACTTTCTGGCCCTTCAGATAGCGGCTATTGGCGTTAACCGCAGCTACCAACTGTGCTGGTTCATCCGTTCCGCTTGCAAACACAATCCGTTCCAATTGACGACTGCCTTCAAAGAGCAGCAGCTCTTTAAAATTATCCTCTAGTGTTTCACGGACTGTGACCGTAAAGGCTCGTGTTGTTGTGTACTTTGTTAATAGCTGTACGGATTTTACTGCTGTTGCTTGTGTATCGGATAATTCAAGCGAAGCAAGCTCACCGCCAGAGCCTGCACGTATCGAAAAGACTGTGCTTGTCCCGCCGTTGAATATTTCGTTGAGGCAATCCGGGCCTTTTCCCATACCAATCTTTGCAGTGATCTCATTAGGCGATTCAAGCGTTATTACTTTGTTCAGCGGCCCCCAATTGGACTGAACTACCGCAGCAGCAACACCCACAGTACCCGTCACCGTTCTGACGCCTCCAGCATCATGCCATTTTATATAAATATCTGGCCGTACTTTTTGTTCACCTAATACGTATACTTCTCCTGGCATAGGTCAGTCACACCTTCTTTCTTTTAAAGTCTTGTATTGCTTTTTCCACTTCGGATCGCGTCAAGGTATCCTTGTTGATCCGGCGTAAAGCTCCAGCCATAACATCCGACGAAACCTCAAAACGAGAGGCAGCGGCTATAATTTCTGCCTTAGTATATTGGGGTTCAAAAGTTGAAGCCTTCTGCTTTACTGCTTTTTGTTCAGTCATGGGGCACCCCCTATAAAATTTATTTGGTCAAGCTTCATAGCATCCGGCGATGTTCGTAATAACCCGAATCGGACGTCTATAGCAATTTGTCCTACTCGAAAAGGGTCTTGGCTGCTGTCAGCGGATATCTTTTGAATAAACATCGTTGATTGATCAAGCATGGACATATGACCATCCAGAGCGAGCTGCCGGATACAGCGTTCTAGCCATATGTTGCGAGCCGAGACATGGGGGACCAGCATATGACCCCGTAGGGTTGCATCAACCCACGCTCCCCAATTTGTTGTTTGCATGTTTCGTATACTGGCGGTGCGCCAATATAGTGCTGGAGAACTGTCTGAAGGATTCCAGCTTTGCGGGTCAGTTTGCATTTCAACAAATCTCTGCGCTGTCCATTGAGACATAGCGGATACGGGGTCTGGCTCAATGGGTTGATGCAGCAGCCAACCAAAAGAGAACACTTCAAATTGAATGCCTCTCGTTATGGCTTTGGACTTTTCATCCAGCATGTCCGCGCTGGTTGATCCTGTGAATCGGCAGAGGATAGATTCGCCCGTATCTGTGTCCGTTAACAATTGATGATCGAGCGCGGATATAATTTCTGAAACAAGTTTATCTACGCGCTGGAATAGGGTATGTGCAACATACGGCCATACTTCAATCATGTAACTTGATCCTGCCCAATCATTTTCTTCAGATTCGTTACCCTTTGCCAATACGAGATATGGCAAATCTTCATCGGCTGCCGCTGCATCTGTCTCATAGACTCGACCATTAATGTCAGGGATTCGGTCAATTAATCGTTGCCGAATTGTATTGCGCATGATTTAGTCCCTCCAGATATCACGGACAGCTTTTCGCAACGTTCCGATGTGTTGCTGCACTGTGGGCTTGATAATTGGCCTTGGCTTCATGCCTTTTACAGCCCTCGTCACTACAAATTTACCTCCACCGACAGGGAAGCGAAGGGCCTTTTTATTCACTGGCTTGATTAGCCGTTTTCTCGGCCCGTATAATCCCGTGCCTGTTTCCAAGTAATTACCGTAACGCATGGTATGCGCTAGATATACAATGACCTGACCATTGTCGGACCTCGAAGCATTACTTCTGATAACTGCACCGCCCTGGATACCTTGCCTAGCATGTCCCGTCCGATCTTCCCACGAGGCCCTTTGCTTGGCGTCACTTTCCATGACTTTACCTACATGACCAGCAACCGCGAATGTAGCAGCCTTCCGGCGAGCTATCTTTGCTCTTACAGGGTCCAAGATAGTCATGTCATTTCACCCTTTCGAGTCGGCATGTATATCCGCACAATTCACCCTGGACTATATGAGGATTGACGGAAGTAATTCGAAAGCGACCATAAGGTTCTGCTTCAAACTTTTGTTCCATATCCGGCCCACTACAAAGCACGGCTGTATCGTCAAACAGGATCGCATAGCTATCCGTTATTTCCTGCCTTACAGATCGTTCGGATTCTATCTTTGATGCCGGGGAGTTTGATGCGGCAAAAATACGGCCTGTTAACGGTCCGATATTCTCTTTCACATCTTCGAATCCGCCACCCGATCTGATCCGCCTAGTACCATGGATAATGATCGTTGAAGGATTTTGCTGAATGTTCCAACGTATATGTTTTCTTCGGGTTTCGGCATCTATCATCAAAAGACCTCTGGCCGTTTGACGCCCAACATAAATGAACCCGCTGCGTTGGGAGAAGGCTTCAGTGCCAGCCCATTAAATGTCTCTGCCATTTTTAACGCTGCATTTAATGCAGTAGTTAGATTTACACGTTGATACTGTTCTGCTCCTGTTTGATAACTCGATATGTCTCCAAGGCGCTTTTGAATCTTGGCTGCTTTTCTTCGCCATCCTTCAGCGGCAGCTTCATATAGATTAATCGCCTCATTCAACAATCTATCCAGCCGGACATCCGTGAAAGCAGTATCCTGATCGGTACCGTTTTCAGGTATCTCTTCGTCAAGCAGCTCGCGCAATTCTTCACGCAAATCATCGGTCGGCGTCATAGTTACACCCCCATACAAAAAAGCCGGGAATCCCGGCCTTTTTGTCAAATAAGTTGATAATTATTTCAATGCGATTTCTTGAACGTTTTCTTCCACGGCTGCATATGAGCCTCTGAATGCATAGCCAACCAACTGACTTTCTACCAGTCGGGATAGATCACCTTGATTCGCTTCGATATGCAAGTCTTTCTTCAGCAGCTCCTTGAACCCTTGTTTCGGTCGAATCAGATAGGCAGTGCCTGGAGCAACTCCTTCATACGTGTAATCTTTTTTTCCGACTTTCGTGTTGTAACCGTCATAATAGATGATGGTTGTAATTCCACTGATTGGCGCATAGGTTGTTCCACCAGCAGAGAAGCCTTTCAAAGCCATTTCGATATGTGTTTGATCGGCACTATTGGCAAGCAGGAGACTACCTTGGCGTTTTTTTGTGCCAGCCTCGCCTTGGGCTTCAATCAGAGTACGCCAGATCGCTACCCAACGTTCGTCTCCTGGCTGCCCCTGGAATGAGGTCTTGTTTGCAGCTTTGTAGGAAAATTTTACGATAGGGCCTAAGTGTATGTGATTCAGTAGGGCATTATATCCTTCGCCCATGGCGCGGTTCAGAATATCAATTTGAAAGCTGTGGTTAAACTCTTTCATCTGCTTCGTATACTCTAAGCCAGCAGAATACGTCACAATCCGTGCAGTCGGTCCTTGCTCAGCCCTCAAGGAACCAAATTTTACTTCCTGGCCTTCTGCATGTTCCATGAAGACGACTGCCCCCGTAAGTGCCCATTTTGCATCAATAATCTCAGGCAAGTTAGGGTCCGTGATCAGGTCATAGATTTCCTTATAAAGCAAAGGAATTTTTTCGCGGCCCAGCTCAACATCAAGCGCCACTTTGCCTACGACTTCTTTGTAGCTCTCGACACTGCCCTGAGATAACATTTCGCCGACAGGCTTCGTCCACCGTGGGATAGACATCTCACCATTTACAATCTTTTTTTGCACCTCGTACCGCTGACCATCCAATACAAATGGTACACGACTTTCAATGGTTCCCTGACGGCGCTTTGCCTTCTCTGAATCCGATGTAATGACTTTTAGCATTTTTGTCCATCCTCCTTATTAGGCTTGTGGCTCGACTTGTGGGCCGAGGACAAACCATATCACGTTATTGGCATCTTTTCCGTATGTGACACGACCAGCAGGACGGTTGCCTGTTGCCGTTTCGGTAAACTTCTTCGACGTATCGTTCCAATAGATCGCCACACCTTTGGCAAAGGTTTGGCTCGTGCTGATCTGATCCGTCTCATACTCCGCTTGTTGAATGGTAAGGGCTATTTCCTTGGATTCAGCAGCTCCCGTCTTGACTGCTTGGACCGTTACCCCCAAAAAGCCATCCAGTAGCGCCCATTCACCTGCTTGCAGCGTTGTGTTGGGTGGTACTGTTACTGTGACGGCTTCTCCATCACTCACTTTTGCTCGTGCTAATGAATGGACAGTGACGGGGACAGCACTACCTTGATATCTTGTTTCCATATGATTTAGCCTCCTTAGATCGGAACACTGTCCGTTGTTGTTGTAGTGCGGTCATTCCCGGAGAAGCCGCCGATAAAAGGCGGGAGGTCCGTTTGCATGCGACCTAGCATAGCTTTAATGGAATCGTCAGCCAGCAGACTGTCAATCTCGCCGGAGATGGTTTCTTTCGTTTGACCAGCCTTCGGCTTGACCAGCTTCAGCAAGAGACCCTGAGCCATTTCACCAGCTACTTTTTCCTTAACAACCTCTTTCACCGTTTGTCCAAGCGCTGCTTGATCAGCATCTTTCAGAGCCTTGCTTGCTTGCTCCACACTGGCAAGCAACTTGTCATCTTCCGTGACACCAAGCGCGTTCTTAACTTTATTGAGAAGCTCCAGCTTTGCAGCGGTATCCGCATCCAGTCCCGCCAGTACATCCTTCAGGTTTGTTTCTCCGGCTGTAATTTTCGCCAGGAGCTGCGCCAGCAATTCTTTCCAATCCATGTCTTTATCTCCTCCTTCGTTGTCATCCATTTCACCCACCGCAACAATTCTTGTCGGCATCCCGGAACGGTCAAGCGGCGTCCAGTCAATCGATAATGGCTTATAATCTATCACTTGTGTCTCACCGTCAACAGTCTGAAGCTTTGGCATTCCGTATATACTCACTTGCTTAATACGTCCGGCTCTGATCCAGCGCTTTAGGTCTGGAGATACGGCATCGACGATGCCCCGGAAGTACGCGCGATTACCGTCCATTTTTGCGCCCACCCAATGCGTAACGGGGTCTTCAAATACATTGGCGACGTCTTCTTCCTTCTGGTGACCTTTAAAGCCGGATAGTGTGTATTGATTTACATGATCGACAATTGCCTTCAGACTTTCAGGCAAGTAATTCCATCCTCGTGTCGATTTCCCGGCAGGTACTTCGACAACCACTTCAAGCGGATCATCATCACCAGCTTTGATGGCATCTAGGTCAACGCCGGGAGCGAGAGGGATATCTTGCGGCTTCATTTCACCGCTGATCGTCGCGGACAAAATGCTCTTATTTTTGGCCTTGCTCATTCTTCTTTCACCTCCTTGTCATAGTTGACCTTTAGAAACGTTCGCTAACGGCGTTATAACGCGTGATAACGGGGGTAAACTCTCTTAGTCGTAGAATCGGGCGATAAAATTCCGAATCGTTCTAGCGCCATTCTAGGCCGCTGACATGTAATGAGTAGCATACCAGTCATTTAATGCGGGTTGACTGTTCGGATTATCAATCCAACCCCGTAGCCTATTAGTGAAATCTTTGGGTGTTTCGTGCGTTTCAATCAGGTACGAGAGTGTATTCGGATGTGCAGGATATGGCGGGGGGTCATCTAGTGGATATACACCAGGCCCCAAACCTACGTCATGCCTTGCCAGCTCGTCGCATACATCCCTTACACGATGGGCAGGGGATAGGCAAAACTTGATCCCTTTACAAGACGGAGATGCTCTCGCCGACAAAATCGCACCTTGCCCAAGCGCTGCTGTCGTTTCGCTGCGAGCGGTCCGAAGCGCTTGATAGCTTAAATCCTCCGGGACGCGCCCCTTCATTCGTGACATCATCCCTTCGTAATACTTGGACATGACATTCGCATCACCACGGACATACGCTTCGAGCGCTCTGGCCGTTGTTATTGCATCCTGACCCTTTGCAATTCCGTCCTGGACAATATTACGGATCACATCTCCTGCGCCTTGCGACGTGTCCCATATGCGTTCTGATAGCTTCATCCCATATCGCGTTCGACTCCAATACGCTTGGACAGCAGACTCATTTATACGCACAAACATATTTTCCAAGCCATCCTTGGTAATGCGCGGGATAGATACTTTCTGCGTCATAAGGTCGATGGTCACTGCCCGATTATAGCGGCTGCCTATGTCTACAGCAGCGGCTATAGACCTTTCCAGGCTTAACGTTAGCCCGGTGTTGAGCTGCTCGATTAACGAGGAGAGTTGAGCTTCCATACGTTCCAGTAGCCAGTCATCGACCATGGAGCTGCCGCCTCGCTTCAGCTCATCCGCAATCCCGTCAGCAACTCTTACGAATAATTTGCGAATCTCTGGATCTTGTTTCAGCCTGAGTTCTAACCAGGCTTGTCGAGCTTTCAGTGCTTCAGAAGCATAATCTCCCGTTACGCGCCGGATTTCCTCAATCTCTGTTCGCTTCATGCTGCACCTTCTTTAAGTGCCTGTTTAATAGCAGCCAATTCCCCGATGCCTAGCGCACCATCGGACAGACGCTCGCGCTCTACCTGACTTAGAATAATGCGTGAATGTTCGGTATCGTCCTCTTCGTTTTCCGATTCGTATTCTTTCATGGTAGTGACATAGAGCTTCAAATATTCAGCAGCAGATTCCGTACTCAGGAATTTACCGTCGATTGCCGTTTTCAATCCGCTTGTTAGGGCATTGATCGTATCGGCTAACTCTTTTTCATCCCGTGGGTCAATTTCTTCCCACTCCAGCGTCGTGGAAAAGGTTTCAAACTGCTTGCCTGTATCCGCTTTGATTATGGCAAGTACCATACGCGCAAGGCGCTGCCAATTGCTTGTGAAATCACCACGCTTACGGCTAATGTTTCGTACAAACACAGGCATTTGTTCTTTAACGCTTGATAGGCTACTCGGTGTATGAACACCAAGTACAAATTCTGGCGTTTCAGAGACGGACACAATGCAATAGAAGATAAGCTTCAGCAGACTGGCTGCATCACCAGTCGAGCTGCGCACCTCGATAAAGCTTGCATCTTCGCCATCTGTCATAATTAAGAACTCTTTGCCATCAAGGGATATGGTGCCGCCATCCTTTGCATACTTCGCCGGGTCTTCGACACCAAAGTTGTTGCGAAGAAACGCCGCTACGTCCTTCAGGTTAAACTTTAGGCGAGGGGTAGAGTGCATCTTGCTTCCTTGCAAGGCATGCAGCATAACGTCGTGATAAGCCTTCAAAAATGGCTCAATGGCTTCCAACTCAGATTGCCCGTACAATCTCGTTTCGTCCTTCTCATTAGCAAAATGCTCAATCGGGATAAATCCAAGCGGATTCGATTCGATGATTTCGGGAGGAAATCCCGGAATCGAGTCACCTTCAAATTTCACCTTGCGGCGACTGGCGCTGATCCACTGTGTTACTTTTGTACTCCGCTTGTTCCCGGCACGATCTACCCAATCCATATTCGATTCAAGTACATATTCCTCGACACGCCCTGTCATAGGGTTGCGATTAATCGTCTTGACTTCCTCGTTCGGGATGATCGTATATGCCAGCCGCGATTGCGTTTCAGGATATAAAAGTGAATCCGTTGATTCCCTTGTAATCCATACAAAGCAATCTCCTTCTAACAAAGCTTTCTTGTGTGTTCTGTGCATCTTGGATGTGTGTTCGTCAAAAAAGGACTTTAATTCTTTCTTGGCTTCTACATCTATCGAGTTAAATGTAGGCACACCCATAAACCCTGATTTTGCATTGATGATCGGCTTGCAAAATCCAGCGCCTAGCTTGTAACTTTCATCCGTGTTGTCGTATAAGCTCCTAGCTAGTCCATAATCCACCCGTTGACTATCCAACTTGTACTTGGAGAAGCCGAGGCCGACCATGGCGCTGACCCGGCTACGTAGCTTGGAGATTTCACCGACAGCTTGCTTCATCCATGTGCCTAACCCCATATTCTCAGCCTCCTGAAAACACTTAATAGCCCGCTATCTAACACACCGTAACCTTTCGCCATGGACATACAAGCTTCCAAAGCATCCGGCCCGTCATCGTATCCCATAGGAAACTGCTTTAGTTGCTCTAACAGTCGTTTATGGCGGGCATCAAATTTAACAAAACGATTTTTGATAGTCGGCTGCATGCTTTGAATGCGAAGCTTCTTGTCGCCCGTCTGGTTCAGCTCTTCGATAGGGAGATAGAGGCTTTCTTTTGCGGACCTGGCCGCGAGCTGCTCCTTCAGGAACCACTGGAATTGGTTCGTTTCGCAGCCGAATTTCGCGTAGCCCTTGCCATAACTCATCCGCAACCAACGCTCTTTTTCTAGGACATCTGCAATAATGACATCCGGGTGACGCCGCTCAATGTCTGCATCCAGGATAAACATATAGCCTGTACTGTTTTGCTTGGCGATGGTAATGATCGAAGAGAAGTCACTTTTCTTCGTTTTGCCAAGGGAAGGGTCCACAAAGCCGAAGAAGGAGAAGTCCTCTCTAAAATCCATCGCCATAGGATTGTAGTAGTCGAACCACTCTTCGTTAAAGAGGCAATCGGCTGGATTGACTGGCTCGTTCTGTTCCTCGGAGTTAAAGGAGGCTTCGCCCTCTATAACGCGCATCACCATCAAGTCATAGTAGGAGAGCTTGGCATCCCATAGGACGTTTGTCCCTTCCAGCATTGCATCACGATTCGCTTCAAAGTAGGAGAGAGCATCTTGCTCACGGCTTTCATTCTCCAGATCGGTGAGAATCGCTTCCCAGGCTTCCCACAAGTCGTCTCTCGTGCTGAATGAGATGACTGCCTTATATTTCTTGCTCTGATAGCCAGGATTGCGGAGGATGCCCGCCAGCAAGCTGTCATAGTGTAAGATCGTACCGATGTAGAAAATATCCGTGTAGCTATCGCCAGCCTTGGACACCGCTTTAAAAAACCAGTTGGCGAGCTTTTTGCGTTGCTCCAACGTTCGCACGTTCTCGTCGTTTTCGATGTCGTCCAAAATAAACAGATCGGGACGCCAATTCTTATGCTTACGGCCACGAATCTTTTTTCCTGATCCGATAGCTTCCACCTTAATCCCCGTACTGGTGAGTATGACGTTGTTTCGCCATACCTTGCCCTTCAGCTCGCCAAAGTCCTCACGGATCGCATCGTTTTCTTCAAACTCTTCACGAATAGACTCCAGGAAACCCTCGGCCTGATCGGAGCTGTCGGAAAGAATGATCGGGTAATGCTTGTATTCGTAGACGACTGCATGGATCGTGTCCTTAAACGTGACATTTGTCGACTTTGCGTGACCACGGGGTGCAGCAGTTGCTTGCTTGCTACCTGACTTGCGATTAACCTTCTTTGCTTCACTTTCATCAATCGGTACGATTCCCTTCAGGACACCTTTTTGCCAAAGCTCGTCAAGTTCGCGGTGAAACTCTGGCGTGTCCCGGTTAAAGTAGTGAGGGAAGTAGGCTTTGCCGAAGTATTCAAGATCAATAGCCCCGAGTCGTCGCCGCAAACCATTTCGCCCTGTGAGCTGCTTCCCGGCTCGATACTCTCGTTGGAGCTTCACACGCTCCTGCGACTCATCACGATACAAGTACCGTTCCATTAGCTGCTTGATAGTCTTTGACTCTTGGACAGCTTCATGATTCGTTTTCCTAGCAAAGTCTTTTAAAATGCTCAACTTGCGTCACCTCCGGCGGGCATGCTTCGCCACCTAGCTGCTTATATCAGCGCCAGTTGATAAGCTTCCATATGTTCCCGGTGGTACACGGCCCTGCCGAAACAAGGTGCTGCTTCATTCCGGTGCTTGTAACAATTCGATTCCAAAATCAACGTCTTTCTCCTGGCCGAATAATGTCATGCGTACTCGCGCACGTCCTTTTCGGCGATCTACCTTGATAATCTGTCCCTCAAAGTCTTTCAGTGGTCCGCTAATGATTTTGACTTTATCCCCGTCAGTAACCTTAGATGTACCGACTAGCTCACTTTCTGAACACAGTCGAAGGACATTAGCCATCTCATGCGGGGGAACCGGGGAGGGAGTGGGCCGACCTAAGAATGAAATTACTCCTTCAGGAGCAATGGCCTTGTAATAGCTCTCAGGTGTTAAATCCACCTGGACGAACACATATCCCGGAAAAAGTATCCGTTTGACTGTCTTTTGGACGCCGTTTTTTCTTTCATTCACAATTCGGCAGGGGACCAGTGTCTTCAGCTCTGGCGTTCGCTTTTCATGATATCGCTGAACCTTCAATTCCTGACCACTGAGGACATGGAGCACATACCATCTCATGTTTCATCGTCCTCCAATCGTTCGGCCACGCGATCTGCAACCTGTATAAGCCGCTCGCACAGCTCCGGCTCGACACCTTCAAGCTCTGCATAGACTTCTTTTTTAAATGCTTCAAGCGCGACTTTCGTCTTCTCGGCTAAGTCGGCTTTCAATTTATCTTTGTATATCTTCGTGCGAGACAGTGACACCATGACTCTAGCTGCTTTATCCAGCGGCATGTCGTCCCATTCTTCCTGAGCCTGGGCGAACTTCTTTGTCAACTCACCCGCCATGATCTGAAGAGCACCTTCGGTGTAGTCCGCTTCCGGGTTTTGTTTAACCAGCTCGATCAGTGCTTTAGTTTGTTCTTGGGCTTCACGAAGGCGCTGCGTTGCTCGGCCAACTCGAAGTGCATAACGGCCGATAGAGCTTTTCGATACCTCAAAGCCTTGGTCCCATAAAAATTCCGCGATTTCATAATAAGTGTATTTCGTGTCAAGCAGCATTGTATCGACCTGATCCTTCATATGGACAGGCAGCTCGTCGACTTTCGACCGTACACGCCGTTTCTTGTGCTGGTCGCCCATTAGATCGCAACTCCCGGATCATCAGGCGATGATCCTTCGAGCAAATCGATTCCGTTTACCGTCAAGCGGATTACCGCATCGTTGGTGTAGGCGTTATATGAAGTAATTCGATCATTCGTATACTCGATGTAGCCTTTATTCTTCAAGTAGTCGAGATGCTTGGAAATGTCAGGGGAGATGATGATTCCATCGCTGACCATGACGTTTACAAGCTGGCGACACAGCAGGGAATTGTTGTTCCCTTTGACCAAGCTACGCATGATATAGCCACGCACAGCCTTGTTATGCTGTACACCGTGATAAGTTTGTTCATCCATCTATCTGCCACCTCCTAGCATTTTGTCGTGTATCTTATCCAGCTTATTATCCACGTTGTTCATCATGCGGATAAAATCCTCGCGGGTCGTGTAAATAAAGGGGAGGTCGTGCTTCAAATCTCCGAGTTCCTTCTCCAAATCATCCACGCGCTTTGATACAGTTGATATCTTATTGCCGATGTCGGCCATTGCATTTTTCATAAACCAAGCTAATGCGCCAATGCCTAGAAGGATGGCCGTTTGAATTGCCCATTCTACAGTCACAGCCTTAACCCCCTCGCAGCTCCAACACTTCGGTAACAACGGCA
This sequence comes from Paenibacillus sp. NPDC057967, assembly GCF_042887015.1. Taxonomy (NCBI): domain Bacteria; kingdom Bacillati; phylum Bacillota; class Bacilli; order Caryophanales; family Paenibacillaceae; genus Paenibacillus; species Paenibacillus sp. NPDC057967. The sequence goes on along the minus strand of NZ_JBHVQB010000003.1, from coordinate 404,063 downwards.
TTTTGCTTCATTTCAAGAACCTTAGCCTCAATCGTGCTTGTGATGTACTTGTCAAGATCGCCGATTGAATCCCGCAGGGCGATATAATATTGAGGTTCTATCGTCTTGATGATGTCGGCATAGGCGGTATGGAATAGATTTTTGAGCCGCTTCGGATCAACCTCGCCGAGTTTAACCGCTCGCCTTAGCTCCTTGGCCGTTGTTTGTTCAATCGTCATCACCGTTTTGCTGGCGATATCATCCAGTCGAGTTATAGCATCCTGGATCAATTGGCGCTGATCATCCGATTCAATTTTGGCCGTCTCAACCTTCAGCTTATCGATCCCTTTTCTGATGTAAAAGAGGCCATACGAGGCAAGCAGCGTCACCACCGCCAATACCAAATTAAGCAATGTTTCATTTACAGTTTCTTGCATGTAATCCACTCCCTTTAGTTGTTTTGAAATGCAAAAAAGCTACCATCTGACTTTCGTCATAATGGTAGCTTATAACATTTCATTTTTTCATTTTAGACGGGGAAACCCGCTATTTGGCCCCGACTTTAGAATAGTTTGAGCTGGTTTTCGTCTTCGTCCCAATCCGGTGTTGGTCTTACGCCTTCGCATATTTCTCGAATGCGCCGCTCGCTTAAATTGTACTTCTTTGCGAGGTCGTGGGAATTGCTGCCGCGATAATCATCCCGTATGCGTTGATCTCGTATAGGCCGTAAGAAAAATTCTGATGTCGGAATATATAAGGTATCCCCACTAGAATAGTCAGCCAGCTTAATGAGGTTTTCCAGACCAATCAATTCTGCAATCGGACGGTATCGCTCCGGGATCGTATCCGTTGTCAGCTCTTTGATCCAATCCTCCAACGGAGAAGCACCTCCCATTATAACAGATTTTCAAATATGTCAACCAAATTGAAGTTGACTCTGTGCGCGAAGAGCAACGGCCAACGTTCGCCATCCTTCTTTTGAGAAGGTTGGCTCGTGAATCAACTTTTCAACGTTGCCCCCAAATTCCTCCACGAACCACTTGGGAGCTTCGATTCTCTCAGTAGCTGCTTTCAGAGCATTTGATTGAGCCTCTAATTGGTCTTTTTGGCTGCGTACGGTTTGTTGTAGTTCAGCAAATGCTTTTGCTTCGGCTGCTGTCATTTTGTCATCCTCCTGTTTTTTGTCGATGTTCTTTCTAAAGTCCGTCATGCTGATGACCGGGCAAGCTTTCCATGCATAATCAGGGTATTCACTATGACCAAGTACGTTGGTTGCATTCGGTAGCTGCTGACGTAACCAGCGAACCAGTTCAAGTGCCGCCGCATATTGTTCCTGGGTGGGAAGCTGCGTCCTGAAGTCACCCACCAAGCAAATGCCTAACGCATGCTTATTACTGTTTCCAACATGGTAGCTAACAACTGTATGATCCCAACATTGATAGACTGTGCCATCCCTACCGACAACGTAAGTGTACCCAATGCCAGGCCAAGCATTTGTCGTAACATGATAACGTGCAAATGCTTCAGCACTGCCAGAGAAAGTAAGTGAATGATGTATGGCAAAGGAACGAATGTCCGACAGCTTTCGAGTCTTATATTTGTATGTGGCATGTACTGGAAGCTTTCCTCTTAGATCAATGATTCTCATGTTCTACACCTTCGCTTTCGTTTGCGCGGCTTACAATGGCTTTTATCATATGGCCGTTGCCAATCTGAATCTGATTATCATCGAGGCGTTTTACACGGTAACGATAGGCTGATGATATCTGTGTTCGATCTAATATAATGGCATCTACCAGTTTACGCCCTTCTTTCTTGTATCCTCCAATAAGGGGGTTATCAATAAGTTTGGGTACTCGAACGACATCTCCGATTCTTGCTGACTCTCTCATATGACGAATATCTTTTAGCCGCTTCATTGTGTCACGTCGTAATTGATTGCGTTGCTTGACTGGCATGCGCTTGACGTTATACGCATAGACCGCCAGCCGCACACCCCGAATCGCCTGGTCAAACTTTCCTCCGTTGTCATCACAGATAAGGGCGATAGCTTCAACACAGCCTACTCGATCCCGCCAACTGAATTTATTTCCTTTAGGCTGATCCAGTTCGTCGTCTTCTTGACTTGAAGCAAATGTTTCTTGAATCATGAATGCGTTCCTCCTGGTTTAAAATGAATGGATAGTTTGCGCGAGAATGAATCGTAATCAATCGAATCTACCTCGCGTGTAGTCACTTGTTGCTGTATTTGACTTAATAGGCTTTGTAGACATACGGTCATATTAGCAGCCGTTAAATGGGCGGCAGGGAAGAGTATAAAGCACTTGTGTGGATCACGAGGAGCGGCAACGACTACAGGGTTTTGATTATTACTTTTCCGTCCCATTTGACGCCTCTCGTTTCGTTCGTTCCCCAAACCGTATAGGCTTTTTAATGAGCTGCCCATCTGTCGTCCGTGCGGGCTTCACTTCCCGCTCACGCAATATATCCAGTTCCTCCGGGGTTAATGTCCGAGTTTCAACTGGCCCCGATCCGTATGACCGATTTTCTTTTTCCCGTATAGGCATAGGATAACCCACAACTAACGCCTCCTTTTGCGCCGCCAGCGCCGCCATTTTTTAGCCTGGCTTCTCTCTTTTCGAAAGGCCAGCGGCCTACTTTCCATCATGCGCATTTGACGCTTCTTAATGTCCAAGCGCAATTGATTGATTTTTCGATCTATTTCTCTCATAGCGAAGAGAAAGCTTGCATCCCTGATCGTTGGGCGAATGATTCTGCGAATGATTCGGCTCATGGTATTCTCCTTTGTCATTTTCGTTGAGAATTTTTCGAAGTAGCTGCCTGTCGTCTGGTTTAATGATTAAGATATGACAATGCAAATCAGGACTCCATCGGATAGAACGGCGTTGAAGGTAAAGAGCGTCACATAAGTCATAGAGATAGCGGCGGCGATCAGCAACGACATGAGCTGATCCAGAAGCTTCGTTCATTACCGCTATCTTCATAGCTCCCAATTCTTCAAACGATAATCTAGTGCAAGGGGGTCTTCACCATCTTCTGTTAGCATCGTGGCAAAGAATTTTTTCCCCTTTGAACTAATCGTCCGCTCCAACAATCGGCCCGTTGTCGCTTTAGACAGGTATCCAATCAACTCTGAATAATACTCACTTGTATAGATAATAGGGAGGCGCTTTCGATAGCGGTAATCGACAATGCCATAAAACTCCCTGACCCAAGTATCCTTTTGACTCTCTTTACACACGTCATCAATTATGAGCAGCTCACAGTTGTATATCCTTTGCCGAATCTCTTCGACCTTGTGCGCTTCATCGGCATTATAATAGGCCATCCATTCCGTAAAGCTCTGCACCCAATTAAAGAACAATGGATTGATGCCAAGACCCAACAGCGGCTCGACTATCGCCGTTGCAAGATGTGTTTTGCCGCTGCCCGCTGTTCCCACCAGCCCGAACCATGGGACGTTTACTAATCCTTGACCGCTCTTTACTCGGGCTATGAGTCCGTCAGAGTATTCCTTCGCCAGAGTGTGCGCCTTGACCACTCGCGGATCAGCACCCTTCAGATTAAAAGACTCAAATGTTTTGTAAATCGCATCCGTGCTGATATTCGTAGATTTCATGACCCTTTGCAGCTTCTTCTGTTCCATACATGGGCAAGGATGAGCAACGTTTTGCTCGGCTACAAAGATAATGCCTTCATCTTTACACTGTGGACAGCTATAGGCGCCCGCCGAGGCGTCGTCTGAAGGCTTCTTCGGCGGCTGTGTCGCGCTTGCCTGGGCTGCTCTTTCCCTGAAAAGGTCGAGTAGCGGGAGCAAGGCTTCCCCGATCCCCTGCATTTATGCTTCCTCCTTTCAAATTGCGCAAAATACCTCTAGTGTAGTTTTCTTTGATATTGGGGTACTTTTCGATGTGTATGTTTAGCGCCCGAATCACAAGCTCCGGGTCGTATTTAGACCAGTAATCTTGTTCGCGCTGTTTGATGGCATTCGATATTTTTCCAGTAGACCGGGTGAAACGAATCGTATCCCAATACGAATCAATGACTTGTTGTTGCTCTGGTGAGTACCGTTCTTGCTCTGCCATAGGCAATGATCTCCTTTCATCCATGTTGTTGGCGCTCTTGCGATTTCTTGAAACCCTTTAACGATTCAATCAAGGATTGTGCTTGCTTGTACGCTAACCATTCCAGGCGTATAACACCTTTGCAGCATCGCCGCATAAAGCCCTGTAAGCGTTTAGGTTCTTTAGCCCATCCCAATGCCTGCTCCAGCTCACGGATTAAATGCAATTGCTCTGGCGTTGCCATACCTGGGCGGCGAACCTCTGTCGCAGGTGCTGGTCCTTTTCCGCTCATAAACTCCAATTCATCAATGAGCCTTGCGGCCTGTGTTCGGGATAGGGTGGATGTACTTCGCTGTGCTGTGAGTCGTTCAACAACATCTCTCAGCAGACCTTCGTCCAATCCCAACTCGCCAGCCAAGGCCCATATTTTGCGGTTTTGTTCCTGAGTCCGCTTCTCTTGGCCTTTGCTCATATGTGTTTACCTCCAAGTTTGTATTTGTCGAATCTACGTTCTATGGATCATTGACCCTTCAGGGTGGGCGAAGAGGGTCTAGCTCACTCTGCCTTTCAAAAACGTGGGAAAGCATCAGTGATAGGGTTTCACTGGATGTAATAGATTGAGGGAGGCGTTGTAGGATGTCCCTTGCAGCCTCTCTAGCATCTTCAAACAGGGCATCAAGAGTCATCCATTTGACTTGAATGATCTCCGCGAGCTGCTTGCATCTAAGGGCTATTATTTCGTGTCCAATGGATTCTGCCATGACAGAGAACTCAGTCAGGGCAACATAGAAGAAGGACAAGTCGTGAATATTAAACTGATAGAGTCCTATAGGACCCAACCGATCCGCAAGCTGCTCGTTTCTTTTTCTTGAAGCTTCTTGTGATCGGTAGCGTAGTGCTGCCTTTAAAATATCGAGTTCATCCCGAAGCAGCTCCAGCTCACATAGGCCAAATTTAAACATTGCATTCGCCTCCTTATAGCATCATCATGCTGCTGGCCTTCAGGATCGTGTTGACGGTTATGGTAGCACCGCCATCTTCTCGATGGACACGCAAAGCATTATCTAATGTTCTGGCAAGCAGCCTGAAGCATCCCGACTTACTGTTCGTACCGCGCACAATCATTTCTTCGATGGCGTCTGCCTCGAACGGAAATCCATTGAGATAATCGCGGACTTCCTTCTCTGTTAGACCAATCAAAGCAGTCCTGGCATCAACTCGATTCGCAAACCGCTCCAAGTAGCCTTTAATCAGCGTCTCCAGCCTTGGTTCCCCCGCAATGACCAGCCCGACCCGGCCCGTACCATAGATGGATCGGAGGATTTCCATTTTCTTTTGGGTGTACTTATTAATCAGCTTGTCTGCCTCATCTACAATCAACAGATAGCCGCGATTCACATTAAAAAATGAAATGATGCCTTGTTTCTTGCGGTAGATGCTGCCAGGCGTTGAAGGAATGCCAAGTGCATCTTCGATAGCGTCAATCAAGTCTTTGCATCCCATCGAATCATCACATTCCACATAGACGACCTTGGACATTTTGGCATAATGACGGAGTGAGTGGCTTTTTCCGTACCCGGTCTTACCTGTCACAATGCCCAGCTTTCCATGGTCTTGGCATTCGCCGCATAGACCTACGATATCGCGAGCATCACGCCCCACGTAAAAGTTCGGCGCGACTAATGGAACCGTAGCGGCATTAGGATTAGCGTCTTGGCCGTATTGGGACAGAAATTCTAATGCAGCAGGTTCGATCTTGGAGTTCTCTGCGTTGTAGCTGCCAGACAAATAGCGTGATAGTGCCGTGCGTGAGATGTTCATCTCCTTTGCAACTTCTGTAATCGTCTTGCCAGTTTCTTTTATGACTGCCTCAATTCGGCTCGCGGTATCTGCCTTAACGGTATATAGTTTCGTCGCTTCTACTGCCATTGAAATACCCCTCCATTAGCCGAGTTCTTGAAGCTTAGCTAAAGCTTTCTCGGCACGTTTTTGATAGTAATCATTCTCTACAGCCGCAACAGGGCGGGCTTTTTTGCTGCGTGTCTCTTCCTTATATTGTTTGTCTGATGGTAGGGCCACCACTTTAGACGATCTTCGTTTGGTTTCACCTTGGATAAAGAATCCAGCAACGTTATCCTGAGCATTCAAATGTTGTCCGACACGTTCTTCCAGTGGGGTGGTCAGCTCTTTCAACCGTTCGCGATCAGCCTTGATCTGTTGACTTTGACTGCGCTTATGTTCTTCAAGAGCTTTTTGCGGTATACGAGGTGCGATTCTAAGCAGCTCTTGGCTTTCCGCTTCACAAATTTTATTGCCAGTTATCCGATCATACACATACAGCCTCGTGACATCGTTCTCATCCCATTTGATATCCACATGATCGTCAATGTAGCTATCCAGTTCAGATGCACGGTACTCATACCCAAATCGCTTAATGCCAACCTGATAGACTCTGACGTTTTCTTCAGCTCGCATAAGCATAGTTGCGGCGAAGGACCTTGGCGGTACCGCCTTATAGTAGCGATCAGCATTTTGGAAGACCTCTAGCGGGGTATGCCACTGTTCGCCTTGACTCTTTAACCCACTGTGTTTGCGGGTATGGTATTCTTCATCGCGGAATTGCTTCCATAGCGTATAAAGTTCGTCCAAGCTGATCAGTTCACCACGTTCCAGCATGCCAGGGATATTCTTCTTGACCTTCCCGGCAGTCCGCGAGCCAGTTAAAGTGCCCGTGTAGCTGTTCAGCCACTTTTCAAATCGGTTAATCAGTGTCAGGAAGAATCTTTCGATTATGGCTTTACCCCATGGTTGATAGGGCAAGCTACGGAAATCATCCTTAATGCCAATGGAGCGATAAAAACCCGTTGCTTCACTGTCAAGGCTGATGCGCTCCTTGCGGCTGCGGCCTGTAAGCGTCTCGGCGGTAAATTCCTTCCCGTTATCGATCTTAAGCCACTCCGGGACACCGCCGACTTCGTTATAAACCATGTTAATAATAGACTGTTTGATAGTTTGGGAATTGGCAGTCAAGCAAATGATATCTCCAACGATGCAGCGGCTTCGCGTGTCGATCCACGCCACCAAATTCGGCTTAACTGCTGTGACCTTGCCGTTCGGGTGCCTGTACTGTACCCAAATGTCCATGGTATGTACGTCGCCTTGTACAAGCCCCATAACTGGAACGGACATTGCATCTTGCGATCCCTTGCGCATCTTCTTGTTTCGATAGGCACGATCTCCGTATTCAGCGAGATAATGAGCGTTCTTCAAACGTTTGACATCCATCAAATATGAGATATAGCGAGCAACTGTTTGATAGGATGGATAATCCCAACCGTTTGCCGAAGCCACTTGACTAAGCTTGCTGTATAACATGTCTATGGTTCCTTTGTTCGCTGCAAAGCGAGTATCGAACCATAGATTTTCAATGAAAACCTTGGCTTCATCAGATAATGAAGGGAACGTAAAGCTTTCTTTTGGTTTGCGGCATAGCGCTAGAATCTTGAAATAGTCATAATTCCTGCTATCCTGCTTGCCAAGCTTCATGGACCAAGCACTTGCTTCTAGATAAGCTTGTGAGTGCCGATAGAGTGTTCGCTGGCTCATGCCTAACTCTGCCGCAAACTCAGCCGCAAACCCGGTACGGTCGCGGTCTGCGTAATTAAGGAACTCTTGAATACTTTTTGATAATTCGACCGCCTCATAATATCGACCGCCGTGCTTCTTGATATATCCATCTAAGTCCAGATCGATGTACCAGGGAATTTCTTCACCTGCACGTTCCTCAATACCGTAGTCATTAATGCTATTTGCTTCTTTAAATGACCGCTTGGCCTTTTTACTCAAAGATGAAACGGCAATCATTACCCGATCTTTGCCACCATTAAGAGATGGTTGTGTTTTGGTTATATAAGCATGCGAGTTTCTTTGGATTTTCTTTTTCATTGCATCATAGCTTGTACCCTCAAATCTGGCAGCTTCTTCAAGCGATACATATAGTTCTGTCAAGCTGCTCCTCCTTCCCAAGACGTTGACTGGAATGATACAATTGAGGGGAATCATCTTAGCCAATGATTCATTGCTAGGGGGCAGTCACTTGGGGGTGATTTGCTCCCTTTTCTATGCAATTAATCATTTGTTCTCCTCCGTCTTGCTTCATTTATCACAATCAATTGATCTTGATGCTTAATTCTTTGAAGCGATTTTCTCAACTAATTTATTGTGTTCATCGTAACAACGGCGAAGCTCCATCATCATTGTGTTGAACACGGCGTTCCAGCGTTCTTTCTCAATAACTGCTGCTTTGGCTTGTTCCTCCATGGCAGCGATTTGTTGGTCCAGTATCTTGATTTGAGCCAGATACGTTTCAATTTCATGTGCAGCTTCATATTGTGTTGCTGCCCCTTGAATGAGCTGCATGCGCGTGCCAATATCAATGCGTTCGGGATTAACTCCAACGGCTTTGGGGGATTTTGGGTCCAAAATACATTCCACCTTCTCGATTTAGTTTTCAATGAACACCATATAAATCATTTGAATATTTCCTATAGAGCTTGCTGATCTGCCTGTTCGTCCGTGATGCCAAGTAAAGCTTTAACTTTCTCCGTTTGTTTAACAGCCTTGCGAGCGCCAGTCATGATGTCAGCTAGTCGATTCTCCGGGATTTCATATTTCTTACAAAACTCGCGTTGATCCATCCGAAGAGCAGCCAACCGTTGTTTAATTTGCCATCCCAGAGATGTGATTGGCCTTTTACGTGCCAATATCTTCCCCTCCTTTTTCGACAATCTTAGTCATAGCCAGAATGAATAAAATGCTATATAATTTCCTATGGGAATCTACCTCCCATAGCCACATTATAGTTTCCTATAGGAATCATGTCAACAACAAATATCCCATAGGAAACAATAATGGATTCGAAAAGTTTCCTATGGGAATAAATATGCCGTTTTTCCGTTGTTTTTTCATAGTATTGTTTCTTATATTGCTCTATTAGAGAGGTTGTGTTTCTTATGAGTAGTTTGCGCAAGTTAGTTGGGGATCGAGTCAAAGAACAACGTTCACTTCGCGGTTGGAATCAAGAGGTACTTGCAGACAATGCTGGACTTACCAAGAGTGCAGTGAGCAAGATTGAAAATGGCAATGTATCGGTAGCATTTGAGAGCATTCATAGCATTTGCAAAGCATTTGAAATTTCAATTGACGAACTACTTGATGGACAGACACCTAAGAGCGCAGCTTCGCAGCAAGCTCTTTTTTTTGATGAAAAAAGGGAAGTAGTTTCCCATATTGATTCTTTAATAGCTAAATTGGATGAAATCGATCAAAGTTTCATAAAGCGTTACATTGACCTTGCAATTTCCCATAGGAATCATATTGATGCTGCAATGAATGCCAAAGAAAGTACACGTTTAAATGATGAATCATCAAGTATAGTTAATAAGGAATCCGATAAATCGAAAGATGATGAAGAACTCGAAGAAGTGCGACCAGTACCTTTAGTAGGCAAGACCGCTGCGGGGATCGGGAAAACTTATTATGAATTCATTCATGGTTATATGCCAGTTCCTAAAATTTATACAAAGGGGACTTGCTTTGTCATGGAAGTGGATGGGGATAGCATGACTGGAGATGGAATTGAAAGCGGGGACTTTGTTGTTATAAGACAACAGCCTTCTGTTGAAAGCAAGGATATTGCATTATTAAAAATAAACGATGAAGAGATGACTTTAAAACGCATTTATCAGTCAAACGATGAGCTTGCTTTGCTTTCTTCTAATGCATCGCATCCAGAACGTATAGTTCCCGCTTCAAAGGTTCAAGTAATCGGAAAATTCATATACCGCATACCAAGAGATTTAGGCAGAGAATTAATCCGTGAAGAGCTATTTTAATGTCGTTTCTTCCACATTTTTGTAGTAAAATAAAAGTACTACCAACATAAATATTCACTGAGGGGAGTAATTACGTAATGCTAATTATCCTGGGAATCGCATTATTAATCGTTGTTATCATATTCCGTAATGAAATCAAGAATCTAATTGCATATGCAGCACTTGTTATTCTTGGCGCTGCACTTTGGCAGTTTTCATGGTGGGGAAAAGCGATAGTTTCGATTCTAGCCCTTATTCTTTTATTCGGAGCTGCTGTCAGATTGTTAGAAACTTTACGGGGGAAAAAGCTTCAGTAATCTGTCCCTTTGGTTTCGAGCACTCTTTAGTGTTCAAAATCGCCGAGATGCCGCATATTTACGGCAATGGGACGGCTTTTATGCAATAATTCATGTTTGTCCCATTGTAATTCACGTTTTACAAGCCTTTTTTGCACGATATAAGATACAATACGTGATTAATTCAATAGGATGTTAAACCTGAAACACCTTGATATTGCTGGCTTTATATAAAGTAAAGAATTTATCACGGTTACTATTAACGCATTTTTAACGTAGTGTTAGCACGTTTGCCGTTTTTTTTCGATCCAAAGTATTAATCATTCTGTTCATGAAATACATAAAAAGCCTGAAACCTCTTGTATATCAAGGTGTTTCGGGCTTTTTTGGCGTTTTTATCTTTTTTTGAATCTTCTCACCACAACTGACAACAGTTTTTCAGTCTGTCCCACCTAAACCCTTGTTGTATCAGCCTTTCTCGGCATTTCCCACTTCTTTTTTGGTTATCTCTCTTTTGTCATTTATTCTGAGAGTGTACAGAATTCGCAAAAAAAGCAATGAAAATAAAGAACAAATTAACGTCTAACTAATTCTCTCTAGTCACTGACATTCTAGGGCGCCAAATTCAGGCATCGTGGATTCGTCGTTGTTCCCAGAAGTAGTTTACTAGAATAGATACTGTGGACTGTGGATACACGAATCGTTATCTGCTGAAGTACCATGAAAGAAATAAAATAAACAGAGTTCTAGACTCTCTTACGGGTCATAAAACAAGTGATATAAGGCAAAAATGATATAGTAAAGAAGGTGTATATAATATGGCCTTTTCAGAAAAAGTGAAGAAATTAGCAAAACAGAAGGCAAACTTTCGTTGTGTTATTTGCTATAAACCATTTGTTGAAATTCATCATATTACACCTCAGGCAGAGGGAGGAGATGATACATTAGAGAATGCAGCGCCGCTCTGTGCTTCATGCCATGATCTTTTTGGTGGGAATCCTGAAAAACGTAAGCAAATCAAACAAATGAGAGATCACTGGTTTGAATTGATGGAGAAAAGAAGCCGCGGTGCCATAAACGTTTTAGCTCCGATAAACGAAGAACCTAATAATATTAATATGTTAAAGGAAAAAGGACTTGCAATATATCATTGTGTATATGAACATGAGAATTTTGAAACAACTGTAGAAATTTTATTGAAATTATTGAATCGAGCACAAGCAGACAGTCCTAATCAAAAACGTGTACTCTATTTAGATATAGAAGGACACAGAAATGCTGTGAGGGGATTTGATCATGATATGCTTGAGCTGCAGAAGGATTTTATGCTTGGATTTTTCATGAAATTCTTCACTCAAGTTAGTATGCCTCTAGGGAAAGTTGAAAATAAGAATTTACAAAATAACGAGATACCTGAGGAACTAAATATCTTTTCGTCAGAAAATGAATTAAGTTAAGCAAGTAAAGAAATAATTTTAAATTATTGAAAATTCTATGTTCAGCTCCGAGAACGAATTATTTTCCCTACACTGACTATGGAATGACCCTTCACAAAACAGCTGCGATCTTTCATATTCCAACACATAATCAGTTATCCCGCTGGAAAAAAGAGTTTAAGACTCAAGGTGTAGACGCCCTTATATCAAAGAAAGAGTGGGCCGTCGATTAAAGAAGAATTAAACAGGTCAACACCAGGTAAAGGGTTTGTAGAAGCCTTGCAAGCCGAAGTAGAGGCATGATTACCCAATCATATCATTGCTGCAGCTGGCTCAGTTGTCTCGTAGCATGTATTATTATTTGGTTGGTACATCCAACCGTCTTGACAAAGATACAAGATATGGATCTCAAATCGCAAATGGTAGCAATATTCCATGAACATAAGGTTGATAAGGAGTCAGGGGCCGTACAATCGTACGGTTCTTTTTTATGTTGCTCACACGCTCTATTGACATTTTTCCAAACAAATCATTGCGCTTTTTTCATTGTTTCCCCTTTTGGCACAAGCTATAATAACACAGGTAATGATAATCATTTTCAATTAAAAGCGAGAAGGAAAGGGGTAACAAGCGTGAAAAGACATCATGGAAAGCGAATTATGTTATGGGGAGGGATGCTGCTCCTTTTATTCATATTATCGGCATGTGGCAATGCTGGAGGCAACGAGCCTGATGTAAAGGTAAAGGAAAGTGAGCAACCAACTCAAGCTGAAGTGCAGGTAGAGGAAAGTGAAAAAACAGTTCAATATACAACGATTAAAGGGGAGCAAGTTGAAATACCTGCACATCCAAAACGAGTCGTTTATATCGGTCCGACGCTTGGCGATTTCTTGGTAATGAATATTCCGATCGTTGGCAGTAATCTTGTCCATGCTGATGAAAGTTATTATAAGGGTAGAATTGAAGGAATAGTCGATGTTGGTAATCCAGGCGATGCAGAGGTAATTCTATCTTTGAATCCGGATCTAATCATTAATAGTTATTACAATGCGGATGCAGAGCAAAATGAGAAATTGTCGAAAATCGCTCCTACGATCCCCTTCAACCCGTCTGTTCCTTATGCCGAACGTGTTAAGGAGATGGGGAATATCTTTGGCCAACAGGATGAGGCGGCTAAGTTGACTGCCAAGTTTGAATCACAGTCGAAAGAAATGTTCGATAAGCTTCAATTAGCTGAAGGGGAGACAGCTACCGTATTTTATCAGTTAGGTAAAACGCTTTATGTTATGGGCAATCGTTCGCTTGGCGCCGTTATTTATGGAGAACACGGCTTTGCCGTCCCGCCAGCTGTACAAGAAAATATTCTTGATCACAAAGGCGTATCTTTCGTTGAGGTTTCAGAAGAGGTGCTTCCAGAGTATGCTGGTGATCATTTGTTTGTACTTGTACAAGATACGGATGAAAGTAAATCGGAATCTGATCGAATCCTGCAAAGTCCGCTATGGGGAACTCTGCCTGCAGTCCAAAAGGGAAATGTGTACGTTGTTTCTTCTGAATGGAATACAGATGGCTTGTTGGCTTTGGAGCAATTGTATAAAGAGCTGCCAAAGTGGATGCAACGGTCATAAGTAGTTGTAACTGCTCAGTTAGTTCTTTAAACCGTTTGTTTTTCTAAAAAAGTGATTCTCCAACTAGTAAAGCTGAGCTGTAGTAAAAAGCAGGTCATTATATGTTACAATAACGATAATGATAATCACTTTCAATGGTTGGAGAGTTGCTTATGAATCTAACGCCCTTGTATATTAGGCTGCAACACTATGACAGGCTACAAGTTGACCAGATGACGCCAGTGATCAGCGATAATGAAGGCGCAAACGACAATGAAACAAATGCATGCACATTATTAATAGCACTCAGTCACGGTATACGGCTGTATATAGACAAAGTTGCCATCGAACTTCGTCAAGGGAGCTGCATTCTTGTTGCACCTGCGCAACACTACACTATGGAATCAAGCAACGGGGAGGCACAGCTTGCGCGCTTTGTCTTTGAAACCTTTGAGGTAGAAGGGATGACTTTGAATCCGGTTGCTCATCCGCCCTTGCTTTGCGGTTATCCTTATCATCTATTATTTTCTGGGGTCAAGCAAGTATTAGGGAAAGAACCATGGATGAGGAATCGGGTTTGTTCCTCTCTATCCGCATCAGAGATGATTATGATGCAAGGCAGGCTTCAACTTATTCTAGGATGGATGGCCCAGTTAGATGAGCAAGCTTCCCGTGCGCAGAACGAAGATAAGCTAAAATTGATTCAACATACTCTACATTATATGGAACAGCATTATGATGAGGAATTAACAGTAGAGCAACTGGCTAATATGGCCGGAATGGTCAGATGGCAATATAGCCAACAGTTTAAAACATTGACCGGGCAGAAGCCAACTGATTATTTGACGCATTTGCGTATCAAACATGCCAAGAAACTTCTGTGTCATTCCACCGAGCCATTGAGCACAATATCTCGGCAAGTTGGATTTAGGGATGAATACTATTTTAGTCGTTGCTTTCATAAATTAACGGGGAGCACTCCGCGTGAATATGCCAATATTCATGTTCTTACTGGGCAAAAGACAGTTATCGATTCGCTTGGCAGAAAGGTTCATGTTCCTAATGATGCAACACGTATTGTGACTGATGGCAAATTTACACTTGGGGAATTACTGGCTCTAGGCATAGCTCCTATAGGAGCTGCCATCTCTATTATGAAAGATAATGTGATTTATCACGATAAGCTGCGAAATATTCATAATATCGGGTACTGGGCAGATCCGGATAAAATAGCACAACTGCAGCCGGAGTTATCATTACTTAGCTTTTTTCATCCAGAACAAGATTTGCAGAAATTAGATGCAATCGCTCCTACTGTTTTTCTGAACAACAAGTTTAGTCTATTTGAACGGTTAAGCTATATCGCAAAACTATTCGAACGCAATAAAGCGGCGGAGAAGTGGATTGCTAGATATGAGGACAAAGTAAGGCTGGTGCGCAGGCAATTATCAGATGTTTATGCTGCTGGGGAGACTGCTGCTGTATATCTCAAGTTAGGTGGAAAACTTTATATGATGGGCCACAACGGATTGGCTGCCACCTTGTATGAATCTCTTGGCTTTCGTCCCTCAGCCAAAGTGTTGCACCTAATCGAGCAAGGGCAAGCATGGATAGAAATTCAGCAGCATCAAATGAAACACTATGCCGGAGATCGCAATTTCATCGTGGCTTCCCGTCCAGATTTGCAAACAGCTGCTCACTGCCAAGAGATCGCGGCTATAGCCGAGTTAACTCAAGGAAAGCTTCATTATATGGATGTTACATGGAATTATGATGATCCAATTACACGTGGACGGTTGTTAGAGGTGCTGCCGTATATGTTTAAGAAGAAAACGATTTGATTTGGTTTAGGGGAAGACGATCAACCATTTCATCAGGAGGTAGCGGCATGACACAGGCGTTGGAGCTTTATGATATTACGATTATTGGCGGAGGTCCCGCCGGGTTGTATGCGGCTTTTTACAGCGGCATGCGCGATATGAAAACCAAGCTGATCGAAGCAAAGGAAGAGCTGGGCGGACGGCTGTTGATTTACCCGGAGAAAATGATCTGGGATGTCGGCGGGATTACGCCAATCCGTTGCGAGCAGCTCATTCAGCAAATGATTCAGCAGGCGCATACGTTTGATCCAACCATCGTATTGGGTCAACAGATCAGCGGACTGGAGCGGCTCGCAGATGGGACCATGCTTCTGACTGCCGTAACGGGAGAGCAGCACCATACACGTACGCTTGTATTGGCGTTGGGATATGGTGTGCTGAAGATGGCGAAGCTGGACATTGAAGGCGCCGAGCGTTATGAAGTGACGAATTTGCACTATACCGTACAAGAGCTCGAAGGCTTTCGGGGCAAGCGTGTGCTCATCTCCGGCGGCGGCGACTCCGCAGTCGACTGGGCCAATGAATTAGAGCCGATTGCCGCAAGTGTCACTGTCGTGCACCGCCGTGAACGCTTCGGCGGACATGAGAAGAATGTGAAGCGGATGAAGGAATCATCCGTTGACGTTCGTACGCCATATGCGGTGGCTAGACTTCATGGCAATACTAACGGTGACGCCATTGAAGCGGTATCGATTGCCCGGATGAATGCAGAGGGTGTATTAATGGAAGAAACGGAACAATTAGAAGTGGATGCCGTGATCGTCAATCACGGGCTGCGCGGTGACTTCGGTTCGATTGTCGATTGGGGTATGGATATGGGGCAATGGACGATTAATGTGAACGAGAAACTCGCAACCAATTTGCCCGGTATTTTTGTAGCAGGAGATACAGCAAACTATTTGTCTAAAGTTCAACTAATCGCAGGTGCGTTTAACGATGCAGTGTTGGCAGTCAATAGCGCCAAGCTGTATATGGAGCCAGAGGCGTCGAAGATGGCCTATGTTTCTTCCCATAATGCCAAGTTCAAGGAAAGGAATAAAGCGCTTGGCGTGGCGGAGGAAGATGCTTAAAATGTTTCTATTCAAACAGATGAATCGCAAACCAGATCGAGAGATTGGGACACAGAGCTGCGAATCTTCTGCACGAGTGCAATGACCGCCAGGTTATTCTCTCGATCATACGGTCAGGACAAGACACTACCTTAGAGGGTACGTGTCTTTTTGTCGTATATGCATACTGGAAGCAATCGCTATTATGATTTAATCGCTGCATTTTCGTTTAAATTATTACAAAAAAACCGAAAAATTGATATAATAACAAGGAATAGCTTTTAAAATAACTACAACTTTATACTATCTTTTTTATCCTATCCGACGAACAGGGAGGTTCTTCATGTTGGCCAAGCATGTGCTTCCAATTGTCCATCCACCGCTGTATGGGCTGTTGAGCTGGGCGTACACCCTTAGCATCACTAGCTCGATGCCGAACTTTAATCCTTGGTTTTACAGCAACTTTATCCAGGTATGCTGCAACAAGAATTATCTGGAGGACAAGCAAGAATTGTTTTTCGATTTTTATCGCGGAGGGAATAACGAGCTTAATCACAATCCCTTCCTATTATCCAGTACGCTTGATACACCTATGCTTTATGAGATTTTCAAGGATAAGCTTCATCCCTTCTTGATCAAGAAGATTCAGGAGGGCATCTATCCCGTATTATTTCTTGATGAATACCACATCTCCTACACCACCGCGTACCACGCTTACCCATTTCCCCATCATGTGCTTATTTACGGCTATGACGAGAATCGCCAAATCTATCACACCTACGGCTTCGGCAAAGACCTGCTGCTAGGCTACCACGAGACAACCTTTGACGAACTGGAACAGGCTTTTCACTCCATCGACAACTATCTGAAAAACAACGCCATCTACGACCAATACAACTACTTCTTCACGCTGCTGCCTCACTTTGTCTACTCCTTGAACATCCGCTTAATCTACGAGCAGCTAGGGGAATACTTGCGTTCCGAAAGCAGTAACAATGACCAGAATCGCTACTTCTCGCCTGATAAAGAATTTCTGGCCTTCGGGATCGCCTGCTATGACCACTTGATCGAGCACTTCCACATCTTAAACCATCATCCCGAGTCCCTTGTGCGGGCGAATCCGCCACGGCAGCTTCATCTGCTCTGGGAGCATAAGAAAATGCTCAGAAACCGCGTCGCCTACTTGCAAAAAGAAAACAATCTTCCGCAAGACGAAGGCATGCTTCTTGAATTCCTTGAACTGGAGGAGCTGGCCCGTCAATCCCGCAACCTCTATGCCGAGCATGTCGTGAAGGGAATTCCGGGGGTGAATGAAAGCATCAAGCAAAATCTGGAGCGTATGCGGGAAATGGAGCTAGAGCTGATCCCCAAGCTGATGGACCAACTGAAGCGGCATACGGAACAGCTCCTGCCTGCATAATGTAACTATCGTCTTAGCGTGACGCTTAACACTGATAGCCGCCTGCACGAACAGGCGGCTATTCGTCTATCTACTAATGCGGTTTACTTGCACCAGCTGGCAACGTCCTGCATCAGTCCAAGCACTCTGTCCGCAAGCAATCTTATTTTAGCTGAATCCTCGCTATTCGCATAATCGAACGCTACATATAGCTCCGCCCCGGACTTGCCGAAGGAGCCTTCGATCTCATAGTGTCCTGTAGGCTGCTGGTAATGATGAATGCTTTCCAGCTCTGGCGTAGCAGCTGCCAGCTTGTCCATTCGAACGAGGAGACGAGTTGGGGGAGCAATGTCATCATCCACAGAGGTCTTATCACCTGCAGAGCCAAATTCCTGAATAGGTCGATCCGGTTCAAAAGCATATTGGCTCAGCGCAACCGTCAACGTCCGATCCATTCTGCCGATCGTCCGGCTGTAAGTCAGCCCCGGTATGGTTATGCTTCTGCCATCCAGCCTGATATGCGCCTGCTCATTACGCCACTCTTCAGCCAGGGCTTGGAGCAAGGTATGCGCCAATATATTTTCCACAAACCATTCGTCGTTCTCATCGGTGAAAGAGGTGAGGAGCATCTCCGTCAAATCCGCTCCCAGACTAACGGTGTATCTATGCATTGCGGGATGATTCAACCTGTCAAGCTGATGCTGTCCGCCACGCGTGGCTTCCTGTTCCTTCATTAATTGGGCATAAAGCTGGAACGAGTTTGTTTTGGCAGGCAGGCGAATATCTATTGCAGCTTCTGCCTGTTGGTAGGCTGACCTTAAATCCTCCAATAAGATATTCCAGGAGGAGGCATCCAGCACAAGCGGGTCACCCATGAGGGCCAAATAATCCCCCGCAACTCCCTTGCACCAATGCGCCTCAAGACGCCAGTCGGAAAATCTGTTCCTCCGGCAGTCAGTTTCCTCCATCATCTGCTCCAAATAAGGGATAATCGGCTGATCCTTCGGAAGCTCGCTTTGCTCGAACTTGAATACTGGCGCGAACATTCCCTGATTATATTGAATGATTTCATCGCCTTTCGGAAAATAACCGATGCGAAGAGCGTCATGCTGCTCCATCACGCGCCCTAGAGCAAGCGTCAACAATCTCTCTTCAAAACCTTCAGGACGGTAAACGATGCTATAGTCATATATTCTTCCGCTTGTGCTAGAGCGGGCCTTCGCCAGATATGCTTGCTGCCCATGAATCAGCTCCACCTTTCCTTCAATCGTGCCTGAGAACAGACTCCATTCCTGATGCTCCGAAGTCGTTCTCTTCATGAGTGGAGCGGTGCCGGCAATGGTCTGGTGACGGAACATGTCTTCCACCTTCAGCTTCCAGCCTTCTTGCTCCAATTGGCTGCATACTCGAATGATCATAATGGAGCTGCCGCCCGAGTCAAAAAAAGGCTGGTTCCGATGGAAAGCGCGGTGACCCAAAAGCTTCTCCCATACCGCAAATAAAATAGTTTCCTGTTCATTTTGCGGTTCGTTGTCATGCTCGCCGCCAGCTGCGAAGTCTTGAAGCATGCCTGCGGGATGCTTCGTCGGATCGGGCAACGACTTGCGATCCACTTTCCCGGTAGGGGTGAGCGGAATAGCTTCTAGACTCATCATATAGGAAGGGATCATATAGGCCGGAAGCTGGCTGGCCAGATATTGTCGCAGCTCGGCTGCATCCGGTTGTTCCTCTGCCACGATATAGGCGCAGAGCGCCAGCTCATCCTGTCCCGCAATCGGCACAGTGTGAAGGACGGATTCGCGAATACCCGGATAACGAAGCAGCACTTGCTCAATTTCGCCCATTTCAATACGGAAGCCGCGTATTTTTACTTGGAAATCCCGTCGTCCGATATATAAGAAATCGCCATTATGAAGCTTGCGTACGATATCCCCGGTACGGTATAGCCTCTCGCCCTTGCGATAACGATGGCTGACAAATGCAGCTTCTGTCAGATCAGGACGATTCATATATCCCCGGCCAAGTCCAGGCCCGCCGATGTACAGCTCTCCTGGCACTCCGTCCGGCTGTAGCTGTCCGTCGGCATTCATGACAAGGAACGTTGTTTCCGCCAGGCCGCGGCCAATCGTAATGGGATGCTGCTCCTCCGTAACCTCTTGCGCGGACGCCCACACAGTTGTCTCAGTCGGACCGTACAGGTTGAATAGGCGGGCGGAAGGCGACAAACAAGCCTTTAGCGATTGCCAGATGGATGGCGTTAACGGCTCTGCGCCAATCATAAGCAAGCTTAAGGAGCTGAAGGCTTCGGTGGCGCCGGTTTGAGCCGACCACCATTTGTAGCGGGACGGGGTCAGTTGTAAGACATCAACTTGTGCCTCTGCCAGCAGGGAGGATAGGCGGGCAGGATCGTTTTTCTCCACTTCGCTTGCCAGCACAATCGTCATGCCGAGCGAGAGGGGCAATAACGTTTCTACAATAAAGATGTCAAAGGACACTGTCGCAAGTCCCAAGATGCATTGTTCTGGCTTAAGCGGCAATTGAGCTGCAAATCCAGCGAAAAAATGCGCCAGACCGCGATGCTCAATCATAATGCCTTTTGGCCGTCCGGTCGAACCGGATGTGTAAATGATATAGGCAAGATGATCCATACCGGATACAGGCTCAAGATCGCGGTGATCCTCATCATAACTGGATTCCTCGTCGAGATACCAAATTCGCTGCGCATTGATATCTCCTTGAAGCTCACGCTGCAGGAGCAAGTAGCGGCAGCCGCTGTCCTCCAGCATGAATTGCTTTCTATCCTCTGGGAAGGTCGGATCAATAGCCAGATAAGCGGCGCCCGCTTTCAGCACGGCCAATAGCCCAATAAGCAATTCAGGTGAGCGATCGGCCATAAGCACTACAATTTCATCAGGCGCCACTCCGTCGGCACGCAAGGTACGGGCAAGCCTATTAGCACGGGCATTCAGTTCCCGATAGGACATCGTCTTTTGTTCAAATATTAAGGCCGGGGCCTCAGGGGTAAGAGAAGCTTGCCGCTCGAATTGCTCATGCGCCATCAGACGGTCCGTATCGTTGTCCGTTTGTAGTACAGAGGAAGCCAGCAGCGATTCTTCAATATCTTGTTCGGTGAGCAAACCGATAGAAGCCAACTCTAACTGGGGTTTGTCCAGCACCTGATCGACAATATGGAAGTAGTAACGCATATATGCCTCGATCGTCTCCGCCCGAAATAAGGAAGGATCATATACAAGCTGTAGTTCAGCATCGTCATCGTACATCCGGATTTGCCATACTAGCGGCAAAGAAGCGTCACCAGCGGTATTTTGAGAGAAGGAAGAATCTATATATATGAACATGGACGAATACAGCGCGTTCTCCAGGCCTGATTGCTTAAGATCAAACTTGGAGGCAAGCTCCTCATACAGAAACCGGCTGTTGCGAAGTCCAATAGAGCGTTTTTCTTCCACTTGCCGCAGCAAGCTAGAGAAGCTTATTCCCTCATGCAAGCTAACCCTTATAGGAATCCCGGGCAGGTTCGACAGCGATCCGTTCGAATGATTATCCACCTCAGACTTGATACCAACGATGATGTCATGATCGCCAGTTAGCTTGTGAAGCAAAGCGATTTGGCAAGACAAAAGCAGCGTCTGCTTATCCACATGCTGCTGCAGCACGTACGCTTCCACACGCTCCATTCGATCGATTCCTACATTTGTTGCAACAACGCTGCCCTTATCAGAACCAAGAAAATCAGGCATCTTGTCGTAAGGCAGCTCCAGTCTCGGTAACGGCTCTTCAAGCTCCTGAAGCCAGTATCTTTCCATCGTTTTGTTTGGCATGTTCCATTAGCCCCCTGAGTTTATCCATACTTAAATAAGCGTTTGTTTTACCAAAATGGGAAAAGGGATGTTTGATGTCGCCATGCAGCTAGTGAGGTACAGCGATTGTTCGGATACAAGTTATGAAAGGGGAATACAGTTAGGAAAGATGGTGACTGAGGTGAATTGCGTTGTAGTCGGTATATCAACTAATGATTTCCAGATTACTACTAATGTACAACGTCTAGTAGCATAGTTCAATAGAAAAAAAGTGAGTTTTATAGGAAGAAGAGATAATGAAGGGCAGGAGAGCACATTGTATTTTAGGAGAGCAAAATGTTAAATGATGTGGTTTTGTGGGAGATTGGGGTATATGTGTGGGAACTGATGTGATGACTCATAAGAAGGCCAACATGTACGAGCCTGCGAAGAAGCGATTTGACGCACTTAAAAAGACCTCGTCCAACGTTCAGTTAGCCAAAGCGAATATTGTAATTTCACTTATTTCAGTATAAACTGAAATAAATGAAATGTTTTGAGGGGGGAACAGAAATGCGGCTGGAACTACAAACGATAGAGAAGGATGGCTGTACGATTCATTACTGGATTACTCCTGAGCATCACGGCCCGTGGTTAATATTTATGCATGGCGCGGGAGCGGACCACCGGATGTTCAACGAACAGCTTCAAGCCCTCGATGACAGATACGGCGTGCTGTTGTGGGATGCCAGAGGGCATGGACAATCCAGACCGATCGGAGCAGACTTTAGCATTCAATTGCTGGTCGAGGACATGTTGGTTATTACGAACAAGGAAGGCATAGAACGAGCCACTTTTATCGGTCAATCCATGGGCGGGAATACGGCGCAAGAGATCGCCTTCTATCACCCCGACAGAGTGGAAAACCTGATTCTGATCGATTGCACCAGCAACACAATGAAACTCTCGTTTATGGAAAAGCTGCTTATCGGCATGACACCTTTTCTCTTGTCCATCTATCCATGGAACACGATGGTCGAACAAAGTGCTCGTGCCAGCTCGGTCAAGGCGAGTGTTCGCGAGTATTTGCGCGAATGCTTCCATTTGGTCGGGGCAACCGACTTTAAGAAAATATTTCTGGCGACGACGGCATGCCTGCATGAAGAAGAAGACTATCGAATTCAGAGGCCGTTTCTGTTGGTTTGCGGAGTGGATGACCAGACCGGGAATATTAAGAAAAATGCGCCATTATGGGCAGAACGCGAACCGGCATGCGAATTTCACTGGATCGATCATGCAGGGCACTGCGCCAACCAGGATCATCCGGAAGCGTTCAACCGACTGCTGTTATCGTTTCTCGACCATCATAATCCCGTTAATGCCAAAGCCAATATGGAATGAGAGGAAATCATTATGTCAGAGAAGCAAAATGAGTTGAAGATATCTGCAGGTATCCAAAAGTTCATCGATAAAATGGGATTGTATTATGAAAGTTACGGAATCCCCCGAATTGGCGGGAGAATATTGGGATTGCTCCTGACAGCTTCCGAACCGATTTCGGCGGAAGCCATATCCAAAACATTGCAGGTGAGCAGAAGCAGCGTCTCAACGAATATTCGCCTGCTGATTACCATCGGCATGTTGGAGATCACCCAGAAACCGCTGGACCGAACGGATTATTTTGTTTTGTCGGATGAGGCATGGGTGAACGCGATACGGCTTCGAATACAAGGATTTCAGGAGCTTAACAAAATTGTCGAGCAGGGTCGTCAGGCAATGGAGAGCACTGGCCAAACGGGGAACACCAAGCTTCAGGAGATGGAAAAGTGGGCGGAGATGATGCAAAGTCTGCATCAGCAAGCGCTCGACGAGTGGAAACAGTCCGAATAATCAGGGGGAACGGTGCATTCCCTCTGAATCAATATGAACAGGAACAGCGTAGAGGCTGTTTCTTTTTTTATGGTACGCCCAGTATGGGCGGGGTTATTTTCTATACATAGGTCAAAAGACATGGTATATTCAAAAGGAATTGTAATATTATCCAGTTGTTTTTTTGAAGTTTGTAGATAAGCTGTGATCTGAAGTTCATTAGAGAAACTAAAAAGTGGTTGACGATCGAAGTGAGCTTCAATGAGAATGACCACGATAAATTGATGCCGTTAATTGCAGGTTTTTTACTAGTTATTGATAATGGTACTATTGATATATTTTCAAGCTTGTGAATACCGATAAGTTGTCTCAACATATTGAATCGATTGTGTTTCACTTATAAATGATGCTTATGATTACAACGGGTCTGATATTTATAAAACCTTGGAAAAGCAAGAATAGCTTCATAAAGGGAATTATATATTCAACCGTATTTTACATACTTATATTAAATTATATGCTGCTATTAACGGGTATTTTATACGATAACTGGCTGTAGTTAAACGATTCAAAGGAGAATGAATAGGTGAAAGACTCCAATCTCACTTTAATATATATCTTAGGATTTTTCATTATATTAATGTTGGTGTTAATTACAACAAAAATCTTGAAAGGCAGATCATATACAGCTGAGCTTACCATTAAACAATTAAAGCATTATTTTTTCAAGAAACACCACTGTGTGGATTGCGATTCGAGATTGAAAAGAGATTCTAAAGATGATTTTCTAGGTGAAGGTTGGTCAAATAACATGGGAACATACTCTTATTCGAAGAACTATAAAAGAACATACTTTTTGAAGTGCCCTGTATGCAACAAAATGTATACTTCAGATGATTTTTAACATCATCTGAGCGCTGCAGTCTGAGGAGGATATGATTTTGAAGAATGCCGCATCTCCCAATTCATTTTTCAGCAAGCTGATCAGGAAATGGCTATCGTTATTTCTGTCTTTGATGTTTGGTTATTTTATTCTGATAGGGGTTCATTATTTCATAGATTTTGATTTTTCAAATGAATGGTTTGCCAGTTCATTTTTGCGTATAGTCATCATGCAGTTGCTATTCACTTTTGTATGCGCGTTGATTTTATCGATAGGAAAAATAAAGCTTCCCACGATGAATGCTGCTTGGAGGATGATGATCGCCTTATATATCCCGCTGATTCTGGGGTTTTTATTGGTGCTTGATTACGGGAACGACGGCATGATTAAACAACTGATCGACTCGCTCAGCAAGTCTGCGCCGGTGGAAGAATCCATACGCTCCTTTATTTTGATGGCTCAGATTATGGTTGGACTAATCTTTTTGAGGCCATGGAGAGATAGAATAGCCCTCCTTACAGGGATAATCTATGCTTCTGTACTTTATTTGCTGTTGAATTATTATGAGATGCTTTTAACGTGGATGATATTCGGTGAGCTGTAAGGGAAGTTATTTATTGTAATTAGGATGAGGGTTACTCTAATAAAGAGTCGGCGAATACAGCTATGGAAACGCTAAGTATCGTCGAAAACATCAAGATTATTAACGAAGCAACTCCAAACAAAATTGAAAGCTTAATTATATTGTTGAAAAAATTCCTCCTGTCTGTTCTCCCACAATAATTTTATTGTGTTTTAGAAATCATCCATTCTAAAAAGATAAAAAAGCGAGGTGCCCAATGTCCTACCACATAAGAGTCAGACCTACTGCATTAGTCATAAAAGATAACTGCATCTTGCTAGTAGAATATAAAGATGACAAGGGGATTCATTATAATTTGCCTGGTGGCGGGGCCGAACCAGGTGAAACCATAATCGAAGGTGTGAAGCGGGAAGTCTATGAGGAGACAGCGTCTGAGGTTGAAGTAGGACCGCTTGCATTTGTATACGAGTGTGCATCACACAAACAGTCAGGCGATTATCCTGATGCCCCTCACACATTAAATTTGATATTTGAATGTACGCTAAAAAAGGGAGCTGATCCTAGACTCCCTGATTATCCCGATTCGAGTCAATCGGATATTAAGTGGGTTCCTCTAGAAACGCTCGATAGCATCATTTTATTTCCAAACATAAGAAAAGAAATTGTGGAATACATAAGTAGCCGAAGAAATATTGAAATCATAGAAGACTTCAAATTAGAGAGCTATTCAAAAAAGGTGTAGGTTTGTTCAGCTCAAAACCGAAAAGTTAATCAAATAACAGAGAAGACACTGCACAAGTGTCTTCTTTTTTTACTTTCACCTGCTTTTTGGATTGCATCATAACGATAAGTTTGGATATCCATTTCCAATCCAACTCTTGATAAACTAGCAGGGAACTCCGACAAGGAGTGACTGGTGGAGTGGGCTATTTGACTTTTGCCTCCGCTCAGCCTCTGGTTAAGCGCTCGGAAAAGAAGGAGGATGTTCCATGTATAAGGTTTTGGTATCAGATCCGATTAGCGATTTTGGCCTGCAGCAGCTGACTTGTGCGGCGGATGTGGAAGTGACGAAGAAGACGGGATTGAGCGAGGACGAGCTTATATCCATCATCGGCTCTTATGACGCGCTGCTCGTCCGTTCCCATACCCAAGTTACTAGTCGCATCTTGGAAGCTGCGGTCCGATTGAAGGTTATAGGCCGGGCGGGAGTCGGCGTTGACAATATTGACCTGGATGCCGCAACGCTCCGGGGAATGGTAGTGGTTAATGCACCGGATGGCAATACAGTTACGACATGCGAGCATACCTTTGCCATGATTATGGCATTGGCTCGGCATATCCCGCAAGCCTATTCGACAACCGTTGCCGGGGCATGGGATCGCAAATCCTTTCTTGGCGTTGAACTGCGAGGCAAGGTTCTTGGCGTGCTGGGGCTCGGCCGTATCGGAATCGAAGTAGTAAAGCGCGCCGCGGCGTTCGGTATGACCATAATTGGCTATGATCCCTTTCTGACAGAAGAAAAGGCGGATGAACTGGGGATCAAGCTTAAGACAATTGATGAAATTATGCGAGCAGCGGACTTCATTACGGTGCATACGCCGCTGACGAGCGACACGCATCATCTGATCGGTAAGCGGCAATTCAGCATAATGAAACGGGGAATGCGTGTGATTAACTGCGCCCGAGGGGGGATTATCGATGAAGCCGCCCTGCTCGAAGCGCTAGATGAAGGGATTGTGGCCGGCGCTGCTTTTGACGTGTTTGAGAAGGAACCACCGGAGCCCAGCCATCCCTTTTTTACTCATCCAAATATCATTGTTACCCCGCACTTGGGCGCATCTACGATTGAAGCCCAGGAGAACGTAGCTGTAGCAGTATCGAAGCAGGTTATCCACTGTTTGCGTAACGAGCCGGTTCAGCATGCGGTTAATATGCCTGCCATTCCGGCCGGTCTTCGTAACAGGCTGCAGCCCTACTTTACTTTGTGCGACCAACTGGGAAAGTCGCTGGCTCAAATGACGGATGGCGCTGTGAGGGAAGTGTCGATTGAATGCGCGGGAGGGCTAACTGACACTGATATTGCGCCACTTGTACCCTATGCGCTCAAAGGGATATTGTCTCATCATCTCGGCCCGGAACAAGTCAATATCGTTAATGCATTATATAGGGCGAAGGAGCGGGGCGTCCAGGTCAAGACACGCAAATCCTTAATTGCCCAAGGCATGGCCGATGAGATTACGATTCGATTAAAGACTACGATAGAAGAAAGATGGGTAACGGGGACGGTATTGGCTGGCGTCGGCGAACGTCTCATTCGCATAGGGCCTTATCCGGTAGAGCTCAAAACGGCAGGGTATATCCTGTTAATCTCACAGCTTGATCAGCCAGGAATCATTGGGCGAGTCGGTATGTTGCTTGGAGAAAGCGGCGTTAATATTGCTACGATGCAGGTTGGCCGTACCGAGATTGGCGGTTCGGCGGTCATGATCTTGAAAGTGGATAAGAAAGTACCCGAGCAAGTGATGGAGGCCCTAAGCGCGCTCTCTGCCATTAAGCGTGTACGAGAGATCAACTTTGATTAGCCTTATTTGGAGGTGGAATGGATATGGATGCTTTAGTAGAAAAGAATCTCGAAACAATCAGGCGACAGATGGAACTGGCTTGTCTCGCATCAGGGCGCAACATAGATGAAGTGAAATTGTTGCTGGCGACCAAAACAGTACCGATCGAGAAACTGGAAAGGGCCATGCAAGCGGGTGAAACGTTATTCGGGGAAAATAAAGCTCAGGAGCTGCGAAGCAAATTTCCGCTTATGCAGCAATACGAACAGGTGGAATGGCATTTTATCGGCCACTTGCAGACGAATAAGGTTAAAGATGTGATCAAATATGTGACGCTCATCCATTCGGTAGACCGTTTGAAATTAGGCCAAGCGTTGCACCAGCAGTTGCAGAACGAGAATAAGGTCATGGATATTCTAGTGCAGATCAATACGTCATATGAAGAAAGCAAGTTTGGCGTTTTGCCGGAAGCGGCACTGGAGCTGGTGGAACAACTGTCGCAATTTGAAACGCTGAATATCAAAGGCTTGATGACGATTGGAAAGCTTGGCGCGAGCAGTAACGAGACCCGGCATTGCTTCCGATTATTAAAGCAACTTCAAATGCAAATCAAAGAGAAAGAGATTCCGCGAGCAGATATGGGTATTCTCTCCATGGGGATGTCCGGGGATTATAGGGTGGCTATTGAAGAGGGAGCAACAATCATTCGGGTAGGTACAAATGTATTCGGGCAGCGCTATCTGCCGGACGGGTATTACTGGAATGAAGATGTACGCGAGGATGAATAGAGGAGAGGCAGGAGAACGCTGATGGACACAAGATCCCCTTCGCTGCGCGGCCGCGATTTCATATCGCCTACGATCGCGGCTTTAATATCGGTCGTAGTCAACTATGGCGGAACCTTTATTCTCGTATTTCAGGCGGCGAAAGTCGCGGGGTTGAGCCCTGAAATGACTGCTTCATGGATATGGTCGATATCCATTGGGGTAGGAATAACCGGCATATGGCTCAGCTACCGTTACCGGGCGCCGATTATTACGGCGTGGTCAACGCCAGGGGTCGCTTTTCTCGTCTCGGCACTTGCGGTAACCCCTTATGCAGAAGCCATTGGCGCTTATATGATCTCCGCGCTGGGGTTTATCCTGTTGGGGTTATCCGGGATGTTCGAACGATTCGTGCGAATGATCCCGCCTGGTATTGCATCCGGGTTGCTGGCAGGTATATTGCTCCAATTCGGGATCTCGGCTTTTGGCGGCGTTGAGGTTGACCCTATGCTGGTCGTGATATTGTTTGCTGCGTATATTGTACTGCGGCGTTTTACATCCCGGTATGCGATCATAGGCATATTAGCAATCGGGCTAGTTTATTTGATTACTACGGGAAAAGCTGATTTCAGCAGTATCAAGCTTGCCGCGGCTTCACCGGTATTTGTTGTTCCCGAATTTTCTTGGCATGCACTGTTAGGCGTGGCATTGCCTCTGTTCATCATTACGTTGACAGGACAGTATATGCCCGGCATGCTGGTGCTGCGGAACGACGGATTCAAGACAAGCGCCAATCCCATTCTAACTGTAACAGGATTGGGATCGCTCCTTGCAGCGCCATTTGGTTCGCATGCTTTTAATGTAGCGGCCATTACGGCAGCGATTTGTACAGGGAAGGATGCACATGAAAATCCGGAAAAACGTTACCTTGCCGGGATTGCCTGTGGAATCTTTTATATCATCGTTGGGGTTTTTGGGGTTACGCTGGCCGCACTATTCCTCATCCTGCCCGCCACATTTATTGCGACGTTGGCAGGGTTGGCGCTGCTTGGCACAATAGGGGGCAGCTTGGCTAATGCTTTGACGGAGCCCAAAGGCCGCGAGACTGCACTTATTACTTTTTTGGCGACAGCAGCCAATGTTACCTTGCTAGGAGTCGGAGGCGCATTTTGGGGATTGATGGCAGGCTTAATAGCCCACGCATGGATGCATGGGCAATTTCGGAGAAAGTCATATGATGCGGATGATTCTTATCAGGCTAGTCAGAAATCTTAATCGGGCAAGTTTGCTTACTTAAAGCATCTCCGAGAGGCGATAAATGCCTTCTTCTATGGCGGCTTCATCTACTTTTGCAAAGCCGAGCACCCATCCCTTGCGATTGCTTTCCAGGCAATACGTGCTAAGCGGATAAACCCGAACCCCATGCTGGAGCGCTTGATTCGCGACAGCTTCTTCGTCGAAGGACGCCTCGGCTTCAAGCAGCATGTGCAGCCCCGTTTCTACGCCGCTTAGCGTAAAGCGTTGACCCAGATCGGTTGCGGCGATTGCTTTCGTCATCGCTTCATGCCGGCGCCGGTATACATTGCGGACTCTGCGCATGTGGCGAATAAAGTGGCCGTGCTCGATAAAATGAGCAAGTGTAACTTGCTCCATAATCGGAAGATGCCGATACACCAGCTCCTGTACTTGGGCTATCTGGCGAATGGCCGCCTTAGGACCAACAATCGCGGATAGCCGAACACCGGGGGCGACCATCTTGGAAAAACTCATCATGTACAGCGTATTTTGCGGCAACTGGCTGAACAAAGTCGGAAGCGGATCGCCGCGATAGCGGAATTCGCTGTCATAATCATCCTCAATAATCCAAAAAGGGCGTTGTGCCGCCAGATGAAGCAATTGCTGCCTGCGCGGTTCCGACATAATGACACCCGTCGCACATTGATGCGACGGGGTAACAAAGACCAGCTTGGAACAGTGGTCAATATGATCAACTTGCAGACCATGCTCATCGACAGGTACGGGATTGACCTCCATGCCCCGGTACTTCATCGCCATCCAGGCAGCAGGAAAGCCGGGATCTTCTACTGAAACCGTATCGCCTTCTTGTAAGAGCGCTTGAGCGATTAGATCAAGACTATGCTGAGCCCCTGAAGTTAATAGGATTTGGTCGATCTGTACATGGACGCCACGCGCAAGCGACAAGTAGCTTTGAATTTGCTCGCGCAGCGGCTCATAACCGTAGGCGTTGCCATATGACCATTGAGTCAAGTCAGGTACGGACGAGGTTTGTATATAGGATTGCCGCCATTGCTTATGGAATTGGTCATCCAAATAAGGCTCATGAGGGTTGAAGTTAATATCAGCATAGGTATTCTCTTTGCCGCGGAGCCAGTTCTGCAAGTGGCTTGCAGTTGCATTTAAAGCAGGCAACTCGGGTTGAAGCGGCCCCTGAGGAGTGACAGACTCGGAGGAATGAGGACGGAACGTCCAATCACTCACTCTTGTACCGCCCCGACGCGAAGTGATCGTATATCCACGGCTATATAACTCCTCGTATACAATCTGGATCGTCGAACGTGATACCCCTACTAGCTGGGCAAGCTCGCGAGAAGGAATCAGCAGCTCGCCTGGCGGCCACTTTCCCGTCTTAATGTTTTGGATAGCTTGATCCAGCAATTGCTGCCATATAGGACGGTTGTCGTCACGGTTGAATGATAGCATTGGGCTGCCCCCTCCAATGGAACTCGTGTAAATGATAGATTGTACGAATCCTATCACATAGAGTGCCTCTTCTGCAATTTGGAAGCAAGATCAAACGGATTGCCTCTGAAATTAGTGTGCCGGGCAATTGGAAACCGATCTTCCCGAATCAAACATGTTTTGCTCGTCAATCGGATTTTCTTTCGCTGTTATCGTGTGTGGACGCATGCGGTATACAGATACGGCTTGATGATCAAGTGAGGAGCGGTATTTATCCACATGAACCTTCGATAACGGGCGGTCATAATAACCGGGTACGTACTTGTTCAAAAATTGTTGAAGAACACTTGTCGAGTCATCCAGTTGTTCGACCTTTTCCACGATTCCGAATAGCATGACACTCATGTAGGCCGTATCTGTTTTCGCGGGGACGGGATCTGTTACGGTTCCAAACTCTTCGAATACAGTAAAACAAGCGTTATGATTTTGCCGGATAACGGAAATCTTTCTGCCGCTGCTTAGACCATGAAAGTAAATACATTTGTTCCACCAGACGTAATTCAAAGGCACGACGTACGGTTGAGGTCCGTCTGCCAAGCCTAATAAGCCAGTACGGGTATTCGTCAGGAAATGATCAATCTTTTCCTGATCCTCGCAGTTTCTTTGTGAATGAATCATGGTTCTCATAGGGAGTGGTTTCCTTTCTTCTGCTAAATGAATACATAAATTTTATAGTTATGAGTCTATCCTAGCTGATTTATGATGGTTTGCTATATCCAAAATAATGAGTTTCGAGCAATCCATATCGATGTAGAATGAACGAAGGCCCTCGGAAAAAGCGAAAGCTTTTAATTAGCTATGCTTAGCACAAAAGGAATGATATATTGGGTTTGAGTGATTGACAATTATATCCACAATTTAGTATGAAAAAAGATCGGAGTATGTTAATGAGTAACTTCCAACTGGTATTATTTGATCTGGACGATACGCTAGTCTACTTTTGTGATTATTGGGAAGCGAGCGCGAAGGATGCTTTTCGTTATTTTCGGGAAACCAGGGACTTGAATACCGATGAGCTATTTGAAGCATACAGGAAGCACGATTTGGATCTGGAGCAGTTGTATCTGCGGCAGGAAATTACGGTGGAACAATATCGAATCGAGAGAATTACCCGTACATTGCGAGACCATGGCAGGGAGATTGCTCCAGAATTCGCGCTCACTTTTGAAGATCGATACAAGACATTCAGCAGAATTCATATCAAGCCGAACGAGGAAATTACAAAAACCTTGCAACTATTATGAGGCAGCTATCATCTAGGTATTGTAACCAACGGGACGGCCAGCTGGCAGTACAATAAGATCGAGGCATTAGGATATGATGTGTTTTTCCCAAAAGAGAGCATCTTCATCTCCGAACAAATCGGGATAGAGAAGCCCCACCCGCTCATCTATCAATCAGCTCTAGATTACTTCTCCGTGGAGCCTCATGAAACCCTATTTGTCGGCGATAATTGGAGGAACGATGTGGCGGGTCCTGCCGAACTAGGCATGAAAGCTGTATGGCTAAATGAGACGGAGAGGCCTGTGCCTGCTGATGGCCTCTCATATGGTGTGATCAAAGAACTGCCCGAGCTTCTGAGGTTGCTTGCAACAAATCATCAAGAAAGGAAGGAGTCGTAATAAAGTGACGAGGAAACTTACGTTTGTTTTTGTATGTCTATTGATGTTCGCAGCTTTGATCGGCTGCACGAATTCGGGAGAGAAAGATAAGGTTGTTGAAGATGGCATTGTCGTTAACATGATTTCCACTTCGCTAGGCGGCGATAACCCAGATAATACACGTGTATCTTATTCTTTTGATGTGTGGAACAGGCTCGGGAAATCGGTAGTCGTCTTATCGGTGAAGCCCGTTATTTCGAAGGAGATTTTGGAACGGTTAGTCGAGCGTAATATTACATTAGAAGTGAATACCCCTGTGAAAAGCAATGAATCACAGAAGATATCGGGAGCGTTTCAGATCGATACCAAAGGAATGTCTAAAGACGAGGTAATCGACCTGGTTGGCTCCATTACACAATTCAGGATTGTAACGGAGCAGGTTGTTGGGCAAGAGTCTGGCAGTTCTCAATAATAAGGACATACAAAAAGCCTTCCTTCGAATGCGCTGTATGCATCCAAAGGAAGGTCTCATCTATTCACTAGAAGCTGTCCCAAAAGGACACCCCCATAAGCTTTACTCCGCAAATCCCGCAGACATCTGCTTTTCCTTCCACCATACTGTTATCGCCAGACCGACGAACATCACGGCGGCAGAGAAGAGATACGGATAGTTGATATTGATATCGAACAGCAATCCGCCCATAGCCGGACCGACGATATTGCCGAGGCTCGTGTACGTGGAGTTCATACCTGCGACATAGCCTTGCTCTTTGCCAGCTGCCTTGGACAAGTAGGATGTCAATGCCGGGCGCAGCAAGTCGAAGGCGAGGAAGATCAGACACGTCACACCTAACACCATCCAGAAACCGGACACCATCGTGGATAGAACGGCCAGGATAACGCCTGCGATCAGGCAGAGCTGGATCAGTTTCTTTTCACCCATTTTCTCTACCATCTTGCCGAACATGAAGACCTGAACAATGACGCCGAAGATCGCGCTTATTGTAATAATGGCAGCGATATCCTTGGGCGAGAAGCCGAACTTGTGATCAGAGAACAGGCTGAAGATTGTTTCATAAGCGGACAAGCCGAAGGCGAGTACAAATACGATCAGAAATGCGATAAAGAAAACCGGCTTTAGCGATCTTCTCATATCGCCCAGAAAGCTGGATGGATTAGCCTGAGTCGAGTATTCTGCAATCTGCTCTTTGGTGAGTGTCTCTTTCAAGATGAAGAATGACATGATACAAGCCAGGAACGCAATTCCCGCCGCAAAAAAGAACGGCAGCCGAATCCCGTATTCCGCAATGAAGCCGCCAATGCCGGGGCCTATGATGAATCCGGTGCTGATGGCTGCGGACAAGTAGCCCATCGCTTGCGGACGGTCTTCGATGGTCGTCACATCCGCAATGTATGCCGTAACGGCTGGCATGATGAATGCGGCGCTAATACCTCCAAGAATCCTTGAAAAGTATAACAAATAGACATGAGTGCCTAAACCAAAAATCAGTTCCGAAACGGCGAATATGAATAAGCCGATGACGATCATTTTTTTGCGACCGATACGGTCAACCCAGCGTCCGGCGATCGGCGACATCAGGAGTTGTGCGACTGCGAATACGGCAACCAAGTAGCCCATTGTTTTGCCCGACAAATCCATCGTTGTCATAATGGACGGCATGACGGGTATGACAAGTCCAATACCTAGAAAAGCGATAAAAATGTTGCTGAGCAGTATGATTAAGACTGCTTTTTGTTGATTGATACTCTTCTTCATCTTTCTCTACCTCATTGTGTCAGAATCAGTGATGTGAGATGCCCCTCCAGAACACAGACCAGCATGCCTCCAGCTTATCCTTCGGCCGCTGCTCATCATTGCCATATACAAGCTCGATCAAGATCGTATCCACGACTCCTGTGAAAGCCAGCGTCACGGATTTGGCATTCATGCCGACAATGGCATCGGCTTCAAGCCATTCCTTGAATTTGTTCTCCAGAATCGCTTGAACTTTATTTTCAATATCCATGACTTCCTCGCTGACGTCTTTCACCAGATGAGCCGGCGGGAAAAAGGACATGCGCAGCCAAAACTTTAATTGCTCATTCTTCTGGAACAAATCAATGGTCAGCTTCAGAAATCCGTACAGATCCTTCTCCGGATGCTGCGCGTCAAGCTCGCTGAAATAATCAAGCTTGGATGATAGCTCGGTCTCCTTGGCATCCCGCAACACTTGCATAAATAAATCGTCTTTGCCTTTAAAATGGGCGTAAATCGATTGCTTCTTCATGCCTACTTCATCGGCAATCTGGGATAAGGATGCCCCTTCATAACCATGGATGGTGAAGTACTTAAGTGCTGCCTCCTTAATTTCATCACTTTTCATGCTTACCGCCCCCAAATAATTAACGAACGTTCGTCAGTTATCTTAACAAATAAAACCATGTTTCGCAACTGGAAAATGCTTGGTCATGACCAAATGATGCCCTAATCGGTGAATGTTCATGAATGACGCGTAGGCCGCTGTCCATAAGAGGCAGCAATCATTCATTTTGGGCGAAAAGTGTGGAGGCAATGGCGGGCTTCGTTTACAATAAATAGGAAGACGAGGCCGAGGGGGATACAGGATATGTCCAACCGGGGGAGGGAGGGAAGCTGGGCAGGAACGGAGAATCCGTCAATATCCATGCTGTCGGGATTTTGAATATGTTTTTTAACAAGTGATGGGCATTAGAAGGAGAATGGTTGAATGTCATACACAAAACCAGTAGTTATGGACCCTTACTATGATCAACCTGAATGGATGACCAACGAAATCATACGAAAAGAGTTTATTTGTTTGTCCTCTGAATCCAATGAACATGATGTTGAATTATTTCTTATCCTTTTATTTGGTTTCAATCATATCCCTGTTAATCAGTCATTCCAGAAGTCGTTCAATGAATTATTAAAGGAAGAGGAAGTTGCTATTTCTGGGGGGATTGCTTTTTTTCAAGATGAGCAGAGCTTTATTCTGCCGAGCTGTTGTTGTGGCTTGGAAAAGATTTCGGATATTGTCCATTCGATTAGGAATAAACAAAGTCCATGGCTAGGGCATGACCCTTTTCCGAGTGTTACATATGAAGGAGATAAAGCTTTGGTTTGGCCAGATGATCCGGAGGCATGCATAAGCAAGGGTTTTTTGCCAATTAAATATCATTATAAAGAGCTTGTAACAAGTCTTGATAAATCAGTAGAATACCTTCATGACTTTATAGATGGACCTCTATACAGATGGATTGGCAAGAGAGACAATAAGATAGCAGATGCCGTAAGAGAACAAATGAAAAGATGGTTTGAGCATTGATCCGGCGTTACTACCATCGAGCGGAGGAAAAATGAACAGAAAAGTGAAATTAACCTTTGGCGTTATTATGGTCGCATTCATTATATTAGGGATCACGAACCCTGGTAATGCAGATCCCAGGTTTACGAGTTGGCTGGAGAGGGAGCACGGCATTTATTGTACGTATGACGGCAACCTGAGAGCATGCAAACAAATCATAGACAACACGGAGAAAATCATTACGAACAAATCTGGGAAGACGACAAATACGGGGTTTTATACGGAGTATAGGCGCAATATCACCTTCGAAGACGGCGAGAAAACCGAAATCCGGGCACTCGGCATACTAACTATGTTTTTCAACCAATAAGAATGGCGGCGTTCAAATGGGCAGCATCGACAAACGAGATAGACTTAGCGAAGAAGTGTTCACTTACAAAACGAGCAAAGACAACAAGGTATTTATTGACTGGCAAGGGAGACAAGTCACGATTCTGTCAGGCAAGGCGAGCGAAAAGTTTTTGAAAGCGATTGAGGGCAAAGAACATAAGGAAGCCCAGCTTATTATGGCTAAGGCTACAGGGAATTTCAAACGAGGCAATGAGAAGGACAATTAGGGAAAGTCATAGCTGAATCATGAGTGATTCATGATTCAGCCTCCCATAAAATTAGGTCTATATGTTCTTTATCAAGAACGATGATCCTGCTATAGTTAATGTGGACGGTTATGTCTATTCTGATAAAATATACCGTCAAGCTGGGAGGATTACAATGAAATGGATAGTTTGGAGCGTGCTCATTGCGATACAGGTTTCGCTATGGACTCAGGCTGGAGCGGGTGCGTGGTTCACGCGCGGGCTTGCGTCTAATGCCCATTTGGTTGCAGCAGCTGCGTCGAGTGATTCGAGCAAGGCTAATCACGCGGTCGTGCAGGGCGAACTGCCAAAGGGAGCCGCGCTTGCCGATGAGAAGCTGACGCCGCAAGTGATTGATTTGAAGAAGTGGGGCATCCACAACGACGGGACGAAGCCTATTGAGACGACGAAAGGCATTAACAAAGCGCTGCAATGGGCGAACAAAAATAAAGTACACGCGGTCACTCTGCCAAAGGGCACTTATCTTATAGACAAAAACAGTTATATTAACATGGTGAGCAACCTGATCCTCGATCTTCCGAACGATGTCGTCATTCAGAAAGAGACGAATGAAAAGGAATTTTACCATACGTTCTATATCGGAGTCGGAGTCGAAAATGTCGTGCTAAGAGGCGGCAGCTACAAAGGAGACAAGGAGACGCATAATTATAAGAAGAAGGACAGCGTGCATTCTGCCGGCACGCATGAGAGCGGCTACGGTATTACGATAGAAGGCGCGAACGCCGTTACCATCGACGGGGTGAAGGCGACAGAATTTACAGGGGATGGCCTGATGATCGGCGGGCACGGCAAGCTTATTATGGACTTGTACGCCGCCAGCTTCGTATCAGGAGAATATAATGATAAAGGGAAGGCTGTCGCGAATAAGCAAAAGATTAGAACGAAGCAGCCGATCAGCCTCAGCCACGCCCTGCTACAATCGCAGAAGAAATTCGAGATTACGAACAATATTAAGCTGCCTGGCACGTTCGACCTGGTGTTTTTGGACAAGTCCGGCAAATTCGTGGAGCTGGTGAAGGGCAAGAAGGTGCGGGAGACGATTCCTATTCCGGACAAAGCCGCGAGCGTTCATCTTATTTTCCAAAAAGCAGATAGCAAAGAGGCTTACATTGAGCTGTGGAGCCGCACCGTCAGCTCCGATATCGTAGTGAAAAACTCAGAGTTTGCTTATAACCGGAGGCAGGGAATTACGGTAGGCGGCGCCGACCGGGTACTCATCCAGAACAACGAGCTGCATCATATGAAGGGGACGCTGCCTCAATCCGGCATCGATGTGGAGGGCGGTTACCATTATAACGGGCACTTCAACAGCAATATTTATATTAAAGACAACGACTTTCACAGTAATGCTTCCTACGATCTGATTCTGTACGACGGCGCGGGAGCGCTGGTGGAGGGCAATCGGTTACGGTCCAAAGGCGTCATTGGACTTGCCATATCGGAACCGTTCGAAGGCGCCGTTATTCAAAATAATCATTTCGACGGGGCGCGCATACTGGCGTATCATAACGCTACGTTTATCGGCAACCGGGTGGACCGGGCGCTTGCTTCCTTTATCGGCACGAATGTGACGATTGACGGGATGACGATGACGGATTCCGTGCTGTCGCTTTCCTCAAAAGACGCATTCGGCATCAAAGTTTCGAATGTCTCCATTACAAGCAAAGATAAGAAGCTGGAGTCCGGACTCGCTTTGTGGGGCAAAAAGCTGCGGCTCGACAATATTACGATTACGGGTGAGTCCGCGCTTCGGACCGTGACCGGAGGCATTGAGCCAGGAAGCGTCATTAACAATTTGAAGGTGCGCGGTTTCAATTCCACCTATGGTGTATCACTGCCTCCTGCGACTTATAACAATTGTGAGTTTTCGGGAGTGGAGGGAGCGAGTCATGGCGCAATCGGAGTCAGCCTTGCCGGGAAGTATGTGTTCGATCAGTGCACCTTCAACCTGAGTAAATCAGCCTGGACCGGCATCTCTGCCGATCATGCGAAGCTGGATCTGACGGTAAAGAACTCCACCTTCAACTTGCTGGGCAATACGCAAGCGATCAGCGTGCAGTCGGCCAAAAATGTGTTGATCGAAAATAATGTGATTACGGGCAACGCGCTGACATCAGAGAAGATTGAAATCATTAAGCTGAATGATTATTGGAAGCGGAATGACAGACATGATATCTTGGCTGCCGTTATTCGCGGGAACGAGATCATCACCAATATTCCGGTGATCGGCATCTCCACATCCTATGCGGGCACAGGTGCGCCTGCCTATACGATAGAGAACAACAAGCTGACCAATGCGAAGCTCGCGCTTAAAGAGAACGATGCCGTTTCTCAAAATGAGCTCGTCAGCCCAAGCGCGAGCGCGATTCCGGCAAGCGGGAAGACGCAGACGGATACACGATAACGTCTTGATGCTAGATGCATCTCCTGGCGCATATAAATGGCGTTAGAGGAGCGTGATCAGGGTGAATCGTCAAGTGGGCCGTTATTTTCAGCTTAAGAGCAAGCAAAAGGAGATTGAGCAAGAGCTTCAGGAGCTGCGCAATGAAATATTGGCGTACTACGAAGAGCAAGGCGTAACCGAAACGACAGTCGGCAACTTCCAGGTAAAGCTGGTGAAGCAGGAGCGGAAGGAATATGATGATACGCGTCTATCGGAGGCGCTTCCCGATCTGCAATTGTGGCGGCTACTATCCAAGCCCGACTTATCTCGGATTGCCAGCCTGCTTAAGCTGAAGGTGATTACGGAGGACCAGCTGAAGGACACGTATGTGACGAAACATGTGACGTTATTACAGATTGATAAGAGGTAACGATAAGGGCCAAGGGCATCCCGAACCGCTTTGATGCGGAAGAGGATGCCCTTTAGTTGTGTGTGCAAAAAAAGCACATCGCGAAGAATGGAGCGGCTGCAACTATCGCATACTAATCCGGTTACCTTATAGAATCGGGAGTTGGACGAATATGGGATGGAATGGGCTGCTTGCCGTTCTGATCGCGCTGCATCAATGGGTATATCCGAATCTGACCATCGAATCTCGTGGGGAAGTTGTGAAGGACGATGTGTTCATGTCCGATTATTCGTATCCGCTGCCGGTCGGACCGCTTGTGAACGAGGAGCGGCTGAACAAGCTGATGGATACCATTGCAGCCAAGGTGGAGCGCGACCCGGTGAATGCGACATTGGATGGAGCGGGGCGTATCGTGCCCGAGAAGCCGGGGCTCAAGCTGGAGCGCAATGCGTTCAAGCGATTGTTCTACGGCTATATGCTGGAGGGTGAACCGCTTAGGCTGGAAGTTCCGCTGCGCCGCATCTATCCCCGCGTCGATAGCGAGGTGCTCTCTGGCATCAAGGTTAGGCAGATCGGACAATACACGACGTTTTACAATAGCCGCAATCGCAATCGTTCTGCCAATATCGCGCTGGCAGCGATGGCGATCAATAACCATGTTGTTTTTCCGGGCGAGCGGTTTTCATTCAATGGGACCGTCGGCATGAGGACGAAGGAGAAGGGATATCTTCGCGCACCGGTCATTGTCCGAGGCGAGATGTATGAAGATATTGGAGGCGGCATCTGCCAAATTTCCTCGACGTTGTTCAACGCCGTTGACCGGGCGGGACTGACGATCGTCGAGCGGTTTTCCCACAGCCGAAGAGTTCATTATGTACCCGCCGGACGCGATGCGACGGTTAGCTGGTATGGGCCGGACTTTGTCTTCGAGAACCGCTATGACCAGCCGATCCTGATTCGCGCATATGCCAATGCGGGAGCTGTCAGCATCTCTATCTATTCATCGGAGCTTCTGGAGCTTCAGCCTCGGGAAGTGCCTGGCGCATCACGGAAGCTGCCCGAAGAAGTGAGGATGGATGATCGGAGTGTCATCGTGGAATAGGATATATCCTTTCACAAACCGGTTCAGAGATATAGGAAGGAGGTTCGGGGCTTACGCCCTGGACCTCCTTTTTTGTCAGCGATTATTTGCTGGCTTCATCACAAGTCATATTTAGTACCAAGTCTTAATACCTTGTTATATAATAGGATTTGAGATGATCATTGTCATGGGAGGCATTCATATGGAGCTGATCCAACGCTATCAACATGATCTAAGTGCAGCCAGAGCGTATTTATTGCAAGAAATCTCTTCCCTCAACGAAAATGAATTCAATCGGTTCGCAGTAGAGGATGCCTGGAGCATCGGGCAGATTTGTCATCATCTATGGAAGACGGAAGTCTTGTTCACCAAAGCGATTGTATTCGGACTGAAGCGGAAGCCTATATCCGATGCCGGACGAAAGGCTGTTGAGGTCGTGCTGGATCAAGCTGTGAAATACAGGGCGCCGGAGATAGCCGAGCCGGATGAAGGACCTTTTCATGTGACGGAGCTCATTTGGCTGCTTGACGGATCTAGACAGCAATTGCTGGAGGTGCTTGTGAAGATTGAAGATGAAGCTATTCTAAAGGAGATCGCTGTGAATCATCCTCGCTTCGGAGATTTGCCGCTTGATCAGTGGATTGAGCTCTTGTATATGCATGAGCAGCGGCATGCCGAGCAAATTAAGAAGCTAAAAGCCCATCTCTAATCAAGAAAGGGGCAGTCCGAGAGGTCATAAACGACCTGTCGGGCTGCCCCTTCGTAATAGGAATTAGATGAATGCTGCTATCGTCAGGAATCGAATGAGCAAAGCGGCGGATTGTGCTCTTGTCGAGTGGCGGTCAGCCTGAAGGACGTC
Source organism: Paenibacillus sp. NPDC057967 (assembly GCF_042887015.1). NCBI lineage: Bacteria > Bacillati > Bacillota > Bacilli > Caryophanales > Paenibacillaceae > Paenibacillus > Paenibacillus sp. NPDC057967. The sequence continues at coordinate 362,927 of NZ_JBHVQB010000003.1, read as the reverse complement.
GCCTTGCATGCCTTTCAACAGACCGAGCTTCACAGCTGCGGCAAGCTCTTCATGCGCCCATACAATGTTGTGTGCGTCCTTGAATTGCCCTTGCAGGAGCTGATCCGCTTGATCGACTGCCGGGATAGTAGCGCCGGCATAGGCTAGCGCGCGAACCAGCATAGCAGCTTGATCTTCTCTTGTGATCTGTTGGTCTGGACGGAAGGTTCTGTCCCCGTAGCCTTTAATCACGCCGGCCTTCACCGCTGCGGCAACATCACGCGCATACCAGCGGTCAGACGGTACATCTGTGAACGAGCTGCCGGCTGTGCTGTCGGCAAGACCAAGCGCCCGTACCAGCATGGATGCGAATTCTGCGCGTGTAATGCTGCGTTCAGGCAGGAACTGATCGCTGCTGACACCATTGATCAGTCCTTTGTTGGCCGCAAGCTCAATATCCTGCTGCGCCCAGTGGCCGTAAGCATCCGAGAAGGACTTGTCATAGGAAGCGATCAGGTAGATGCTGTTGCCGTTGCGTTTCATATGGGCGGTTGCCTTGTCTCCCTCGAATGTGAAGCGGGATGGGACAAATAGCAGCTCGCCTGTGCTTGGTACGAATTGCAGCGCGGTTGTATGCTTAGCGTCGCCTGACGGCTTGAACATAATATCGCGGGTCGCGTATGCCGTCCCGAGCGGTACAGGCCAGACCTTGCCGGCCTGATCCACAAGCTCGATCTCGAAGGAGATAACCTCGCTCAGCAGCTTGCCTCCAGCTTGCTGCACAGCTTTCAGCGCGGCCGCTTCTTCATCATTCGATGCTTTCTTAATCGTGAAGCGAACTTGAAGTGAGTTTAGGTCGGCGCCGGAGATGAATTCCCACAGCTTCGGATTCCATACGGCTGCCGGGATACGGTAAGTTGCCCATTCGTTGCTTACGGATAATGTGCCGTTTTTCGAGCGGGACGACTCCGTCCATGCGTCTGCAGCTACTTGCCAAGTGTCCCCTTTGAATTGAACATTTACGCTTGCAGCGGACTGAAGCGCTTCGCGCACCGCTTGATCGCAAGCGGCTCCAGCTTCTGAAACCGTAAGGTTCACGGAAGCGCCTGCTGAAGGCAGAACCTCGCAACCGTCTGTACCTGTCTCTTCACCAGTCTGTCCACCGCCATCACCGCCGTTGCCGGAAGATTGAACAGTGATACGAATAGGTGCGGTGTAGAGATCATACGCTTCTCCGCTGTCCAGATGCGTCGTATAGCGGAGCAGCAGCGAGGCTGTACCAGACTTTTGAGCCTTCATTGTGTTGCCTGTCGTATCGAACAAGTCCTGTCCTTGCAGCCATACGATCTCCGGCACAACTTCATGGCTAGTGCGATTATATGCCTCTGCCAGTGCCGTCAGCGTCAGCTCCTCATTTCGTTTCAGGGTATAGCTTTGTTCCTTCGCTTTCAGAGCGACGTTCCAGTCTGCGGAATAATAAGCGTAATCGGTCGTAATGCCGAAAACTCCACGAAGGAAGAAATCGGTGTAGTCTGCCAGTCCGTTGATGGTCCAAGGTGAGATAATGATGCCGCGATGCTTGGACGCCTCCATATAGGCTGGCCCCATACCGATAAAGCCTGCATTATAGGTCGCATTTAGCGACTGGGTAGTACGAATCGTATCGCGCAGCGCTTTGCCGACGTTGATGTCGGTCTCCGTGCCGCTGCCGACAAGTAAGCCTACAGGCATGCCTGGGAGCTTCTCTGAGAATAGCCGCAGCTGCGAAGAGTGGAAGGCCATGACGTTGATCAGGTCTTCAGCGTTCTGTTCCTCGATCACCTTCACGAGGACGTCGACCGCTCTTGGATTGGCCGTCTTGATCTCGGCATATACCATAATGCCTTTCTCTCTGGCCAGCTCGATCTGCTCAACCAGCGTTGGCACCTTGACGTCCGGGAAGCCGTTCGGGTACGGCTTGTTGGCGTTCAGCTTCTTAATTTCCTCAAGTGTAAAGCTCTCTACGTTGCCGGTTCCGTTCGTTGTATTCTGCAAGACGGAATCATGGATAATGACCAGATGGTCGTCGGATGTCACATACATATCATTTTCGATATAATCGGCGCCGTTCTCGTAGGCCATCAGGTTGCTTTCGATGGTATTCTCCGGCGACTTCGACGGCATGCCGCGATGGCCAATAATATACGGCTTGCGGATTAGCGTCGTTGCGTTGTTGTAGACGGCAAGCGCGTCAAAAGCGGCTTGCGGCGCTCCGGTCAGAATGCCGTTCGTGCCGGTCGCAATCAGCTCATGCATAGCAAGCGAGCGGTCGGCGCTTGCAGCTTTCTCCTTCGTCCACACGACGATGGTACGCTGCTGCAAGTATTCGACATGCTCTTTCGTTGCTGCCGCTTGCGGCAGGATGGCGATCTTGGAGCCGCTGATGGTCGTCGCTCTGCGGATATCGAGCAGTGAATCCTTCGTTACGGCTACCGAACTGAAGTCCAGAATGCCGCGCAGCATCGGGACAGCAGCTCTCACGCGGGCAATCCACTCCCCATGATCAGAGATGACGAACGCATCCTCCAGGCCGTTTGCTTCGGCATAGGCAGCTACTGCGTCCGCCGCTTTTTCCGAATGGACGTAGAAGGCCGGGATGATCTTGCCCTCAATTAGCTCCATCATCGACGGAACATCCGATAGAACGTTATTCAGATTAGATGGAGCCACGACATTCAGCTTCTCGTCTACATGAAGGATGACAGTCGCCGGAGTCGCAGGACCGGACAACAGAGCAAGCCCCTCTGAATTTGCCAGCTCTGTTACGATGGTCGGCCCCATGACGATTTTTGTGTCCGGCTCGTGTACATTGGCGAACCGGTCAGCCGGCATGGGAGGCAATTCCTCCAGCTGGAGCGTAACTCTTACATTATCGACTCGCATGACGCTTCCATTGGATTGAAGTCCGATTGGGCCTTTGGCATAAGCTATGGCAGAATCGGTATCGACGATTAGTGAATCGTTAATCCATTCCTGCACGCGATTTCCTTTTGCTACGACGGTATAATGATACATTTTGCTGGCGTCGATCCGCTCTTTGAATGGGCCTTTGTCCAGAATGGACCAGCCGTTCGCTGGATTCCGCTCGGCGAATTCCACGCCGTTCGCAGCAGTGGCGTCTTGACGGACGGCCATTTGGTAGTACGGATAATCTCCATTCTGAATGCGGAACATGATGGAGTGCCATCTTGCCGTATCATTCGCGCTTAGATGGGTGACATCGGCTTCGATCTTATAGTCGCCGAACAGGCCCAGATAATCCGGGAGCACTACGCGCGAAGGATTGTCGGGCGCTGCGGATGCATGAAGCTCGAATGCGCCGTCTCTCACCGTTGCGCGGGAAGCTGTCGTGCCTTCCTTGCGGGTCCAGCCCTCTGGCATTGATCCGTCTGCAAGCTGATCGAAGTTGTTTTCATAAAGCACGTAGCTTGTTTCGTCCTGCTTCTTCGCTACGACCAGCAATGTGATGGAGACACCGTCAATGGAGCCGGTTACCCGATGCACGCCGCTGCTCTTCACAAGCAGCTTCCCGTCTGCGATCTCGACTCCATCGCCTTCAACCGTCCACTCCAGTTCGCTGCCTTGAACAGTACCGGATGTGAAGTCGCTGCGCTCTGCCTGGAAGGACCACTTCGCCAGCTCTGCAGGTGTGCCGACCGTTGCCAGCTCATAGCCTTGCTCATGCTTCATCGATACTACTTTCGCGCCAGTCTGCGACGCGCTTACGCTTACTTCATAGGTGGCCTCCGTATTGGCATAGATCGCTGTAAGGGTTGCTGCGCCTTCACGGATAGGGTAAAGCTGCCCGCCGACCACCTTCAGGACGCTCTCGTCGGAGGAATACAGCTTCAGCTTCGCGGCCTCCACCGGTTCGCTAATGCCGTCCGAGTAGTCGACAGCAGCGGTGAAGGCCACAGGCCCGCTCAATGCTTCAAGCTGCGGCGGCAGCGACAAGCTGATGGTCTCCGCTGTAAGGCGCGTGACGACCAGATTATCGAAGGATGCATGGGCCTGGTCTACCTGAAAGCCGACTTTGCCTCGCTTCAGCAAATCCTGGGAGAAGCTCCGGTCGACGAGCAGGACATATTCGTCCGCGCCAGCTGGCTTGATATATTCCTTGACGTTGTCGCCGAATACGCGAACCTTCATCGTATAGCTTTCATTCAGCGCCATCGGCTGCCACAGGCCGGAAGCGATAACGGACCAGGCGTTATCCGGCTTGCGGTATGCGACCTCATAGCTGCCGTTCTGGCGGATCGCCATTTGGTTGTAAGGCTGCTTGCCTTCCGTTGTTCCGCGGAAGATGAGCGATGCCCATCTCGCCGCATTCAGCACGTTATGGAATTGCAGCTCGGCTTCGACCGTGTAATTGTCCCATTGTACAGGAGCGGTCACTCGGGATTGTGCGCCGGAAGCGTTGCCCTTCAGCTCAAGCCTGCCGTTGCTGACGCCGAATGGAGGACTGCCCGTATTCACATCGGAGATCCAGCCTGCCGGGAGCTGTCCATCCGGTACGCTGTCAAAGCTTTCTTGCAGCAAGATCGGATCGGCCGGTCCGGCTGCAATGTCATCGCTTAACGTCAGCGTGCCATAGCCGCTCGTATCGTTCCAGAAGGACGATGATTCGTATGCGCTCCAATAAGCGGAACGCTGCATCGTGGTGTCCTCGCCGAATCGGTCGGTGACGCTGATCTCCAGCCCCAGCTCTCGGGAGAGCTGCGGGTCGAATTGCAGCAGCTCCCAGCTGATCGCGACTTCCAGCTCCCAGCCGCTGTCCGTCTTGCTCATGGCGCGCATGATGCCCTTGTCATCCTTGCCCGCATGATTCGAGAGGGCAGCGCCGAAGTTGAATTGCGGTGTCGCGGATTGCTCGCGGAAGATGAATCCCGCTTGCATATCGCTCGCAGCGAATGGGGAGGAGCGGTGCAGCGTCGGATCGACGAACAGGCTGACACTGTCCTGGTCGAACCAATAGCCGGACTGCTGCGCAAGAGGCGTATCGTCTTCGATGCGCACGCCTACATATAAGTATTGCTGATCCCAGAGGGCGCCGAAGCTCGCAAGCGGAGCAACGGGCGCATCCGCCGGCAGCACGCCGCCAGGCAGCCGCTCAATCGGCTGGTCCAGGCTCCAATTCATATCGTCGAGCTTACCGTCGATTACAGGCGCGTAATCGGTTTTTGGAACGGATAGAGCTTGGCGCTCCAGCGGCGCTGCAGCCGCGAGTGCAGCAGCTTCCTCTGAATTTTCTTCTTTCGGTTCGCCGGACTCTTCCGAACCGTCGGTTCTCTCTTCCTCCGCCGGAGCCTCCGTCTCTGCCGGGTCGGAATCGCCGCCTTCTTCGGAAGGCTGTTCCATCTCCTGCTGCGTTCCTTCCTCCAGCGTGCCGTCCTGGCTGCCGTCTGTAACCGATACCAGATGATCAGTCATCGGGTAGCCCTCCGCTCTTATCGACTGCACTGGCGGCAGCAATCCGCATAACAAGGTTACGCAAATGATGGCGGACAGCAGCTTTGAAGCTCGTCTCATGAATTCCTCATCCTCTCCATTGGGTTGGCAGAGATTTGAGCACGGCAAAAAACCCTTTTACGCATCGGTTCAGGAAGCATCGCGCATCTGCGGAACGCATTCATTGTCGATTCATAAAAGGGTTTTCTCTCCATCTCGTACCCTTGCCTATAGGGGGTGTTCACCCGTATCCAATGTAATCCACGAATGTTATGGGGGCATTTGCGAGGCGTGAAACATCTGTAAAGCCGAAGTCGAAATTCATGAATCCTCCACAATTTGTTGAAAAAGATAGAATAGTTGGCATTTTCCGAGAAAAAGCGCTATAATTCTCTATTAAGAACACTTACTAGAGTAGCGAGGGTGGGAGATATTGATCATACGTGTAGAAAATGAGAGTGAGCGGAGAAAGTTCGACAATTTGTGGATGGAAGTGTGGGATGAAAAAGGATTTGAGCATGAGAAAGCGGTAGGGGATTCGTATTTGCTCTATGTGGACGGCAAGCCGGCAGGTACGGCGGAGTTCGCGCCGTATGATCCGCAGGGATCGGATGAGCTGCACCGCGTATTTGATTTCAGCGGAATTGATCGTATCCAGCGTTATCACCGGCAAGTATTTGTGATCGACAAATTCGCGATTGCGAGAGAATTCAGATCCAGCTCGGCACTGGATCTGCTCATGTACAATTTGTTCGACTATGCGGAGACGCGCCAGAAGCTGTTCGCTATCGCTTTGCTGGACCCGCTGCTGTACCGGCTGATCCGGTTTCATTATCATTTTCGGGTGGAGAAGGTAGGGGATCGGACGTTGTACAAAGGGGCAGAGGTCATCCCTGTCCTGATCGACAGCAATTATTTTTTGAATCGCAAATGGGACTATGCCTGGTATCGCAAAGCTGCGGCAGAGCTTGGCGGGGAGAGGCATGCGGCTTCCAAAACAGTCTGATAGCAGCACAAAGTACAACCTGTTTCTTCTATTGAATAGAAGGGACGGGTTGTTTGCGTTTATGAAGTCCTGTCTGTTTCTATTCAGGGGACTAGGTACCAGGACAACTACATGGCTAGCTACTAAAGGAAGTCGTTAGCCTATGCAGCCGATTGTGGTATCGCATGGATGTGAATGGCTCGCTTCGGATGTGCGGAATTTACTTGAGCATCAAGATCAAGAAGCTGTGGATCGGAAGGTGTACGTTTTATATGCACCATTGTCCGACGAATATCGCAAAATATTGCGGTCCTCAGGCACGCCTTCGAAATAAGCGCCGATACTGCCAGTCGTACAGCGGTGACCTGATAAGAGGATGTTCACGCCGCTTTGACCATAACGAGCTTCAAGCTCTCCCATGAACGCGAATATCCGCTGCATGAAGCTCTGGATATCTTCCACGCCCTTATAAATACTGGCATCGGGGACCGGTCCCGCCAGCGTCACCTCGCTCTTCCTCAATCCATCCGCTTCCCCAAGGTCGAAGACATCGAGCCGTTCGTCGATATGCACGGGAAGCCCGGAAGCAATCTCGGCGGTCTGGATCGCCCGCGACTGCGGCGACGAAATGACATGGTCGAATCGAACGGAGGCCAGCTGCTCCTTCAGTTCCTCAGCTTGGCGAATGCCTGCCTCATTCAGCGGTAAGCCGTTGCGCCCTTGCAATCTGCCTTCCTTATTCCAATCCGTCTGACCGTGTCTGACAACATAAATCATGATCCATTTCCCTCCCCTCCCGTTATGTATTCTTCATAGGGCTGCCCTTTCCTTTTTCTACAAGTACAGGCCAATCTGATTCTGCTTTGGCTGGAAAAAAGATCGATGTCAAAAGCTCGCGGGGAATGGCGTGTATGATATAATGATCACGATAAATGACCAAGTATAGCATACCTCCGAGGTGCTGATATGAACGGGACACAGACGTTAGGAAGAGCAATCGATATATTATTCGTATTGGCAGAGTCCGGCTCGACGCTCACTGTAAGCGAAATCGCCGAGAAGGTGGGTATACCGGACAGCACGGCGTACCGATTCATTCAGACGCTGATCAAAAACGGCTTCGTCGAGCGCAAGGGCAGAGGCCAGATTGGCCTTGGCCTGCGCATCTTCGATCTGGCCAGAAGCCTGTCGCAGCAGATCGAGAAGGACCTGCTGACGATTGCCCGGCCGATCATGGAAGAGCTGACGTTCGCGACAGGAGAGACGACCGTACTGTTCGTGCGCTCTGGCTCGAAGGCGATCTGCATCGAAAATGTGACGAGCAAGCGGCTGATCCGGTTATCCATCGAGAACGGGCGAGTGCTCCCGCTTAATTTGGGCGCATCGGGCAAGACGCTGCTCGCCTACGAAAGCGACAAGATTATCGAGGAGATGTGCAAGCTGTTCTCCGAAGGCGAGCAAGGAGCCGAAGCGTTATATCAGGAGCTGGATACGATCCGGCAGCAGGGCTATAGCTTCACGCTGGGCGAATACGATTCGGATGCTTTTGCCGTAGCGGCTCCAATTCTTGATCCTCAGCAGCGTATTGTGGCGAGCCTGTCGGCGGCAGGTCCGATCCATCGGCTGAACAAGGATGAAATTCCTGCTGTGATCGAACAGGTAAGGGATGCCGCTTCGCAAATCTCGTGCAAGCTGGGCGGGTTATCGAGCTGAGCAGAGACAGAATTCATCTGAAATACCAAGAGCTGTCTAAAAGTCTTTTTTGACTAATACGCAGCTCTATTTTAATTGCAAGACGATGTCACAAATTTAAAGATTATGCCATGGCTGAGCACAAACTGCTCAAGACCAATACTTCCGATCGCTGCCCAATTCAGATTCCCTGAACTAGAGTTTAATGGTGGAATCCGAATACAAAGGCGAACGCTATCGCTTCTCCAGCATAGGTCTTGCTCCGTTTGTTCCTGCCATAACAAATGTTAAAGAAAAAGAAGCCATTCCTTGGAACTGGAAGTGTCAAACACTTCGATTTCAAGGAAGGCTTCTTTCTTTTGTTCGTTCTCAACTTTCTGACAAACTTCATCTGCCAATGGATGATGGCAAAGTTGAACCGCTGTAATCCAGTGCTTCTCTACTTGGCACAATCCTCTGTTCTATGCTTGCTTTTGTTGGGCCAGCAGCTTTACGAATTTCTTCATGACCGGCAAGATTGTGCCTTGCATATCCGCCATGATCGTGGACAGGTGAGCACGCTGCGGCTCAGCCGTGGAGGCAAATTGGATCAGATGAGACACGGCGGCGAGGGATACCTCGGTATTGATGTTCACCTTGCATATGCCGCTTTCGATTGCCTGGGCAATAATCATATCGGGCGTGCCAGACCCGCCATGCAGCACGAGCGGAACCTGCACCGATGCTTGTATGTTGCGGAGCAGTTCCAGATCAATCTTGGGCTCGCCCGTATACATGCCGTGTACCGTGCCGATAGCCGCAGCCAGGAAGTCAACGCCAGTCTCCTCGACAAAACGCTTGGCGTCGGCGGGATCGGTCAGTCGTCCCTCACCTTCCTCTTCGTCGGAGTAAGCGCCTCTTGATACGGAGCCGATCTCCGCTTCCACGGATACACCTGCCATATGGGCAAGCTCTACGATTTCTTTCGTGCGTGCAATATTTTCTTCTAGTTCGTACTTGGAGCCGTCATACATGACAGACGTGAAGCCGCACCGGATTGCCCGGACTATGGATTCCTTTTCGTAGGCATGATCTAGATGAAGCGCGACGGGAACGGTTGCCTTCCGTGCGATAGCGATTGCCAGCGCGGCGAAACCTTCCAGATCGACGGTAGGCAAGTAACGCTCGCCGAGCGCGATAATCACGGGGCGATCCTCTTCCTCTGCCGCTCGCACAGCAGCTTGCACCGTCTCCAGATTAAATACGTTAAAGGCGGCAACAGCTTTTTTCTCTTGTTGTGCTGCCAGCAAGATGTCTTTGGTCGATAGTAGCATGATTGAACTCCTTCCCCAATAAAACGGCGTATGCAGAGCATCATCAGTTGTCCGCACACGCCGCGTTTTGTCTTCAGTCCTGATGGATTAGCGCTCTAGCAGCTCTACCGTATCTTTCAGCGTGGATGCCGAGCCTACATTGCCCGGGAAGATAACGTAATACAGCCCGGGGAACTTGCTTTCGTCTCCTGTAATCCAGACCGGAATGCCGGGCTGGATCTGTCCGGCGACTGTAGCGCGCTGTACGCGCAATCCCTTGGTGCCGATATCGCTGGATGTAATGCCGCCTTTGGCAATAATGTACTTCGGCCGTACATTCAGCCGCTGCACAATGCTGGTGACGGCATCCGAAATTTTCACCGATTGCTGCAGTTCTTCCTCTTGCTTCCCTTCGCCAAGATCCAGCCGCTCGCGGCGCGTGTAGACCGTAACGGTCTTGCCGGTTGCAATCGCCGCTTCAGTCTCGGCAATGACGCGGTCAATCTCTGACTTGAATGCTTCCGGTTGCGTCACTAAATGAACATTAAATTCGATAAAGGTTACAAAATCGCATGTTTTCAGCTGCTCAAGCTGCTCGGTCGTTTTCTTTACATGCGAGCCGACGAGGATCAGCCCGCCGGTCCCTGGCTGGCCGTCCACAACCTCTTCCTTCGTCAGAAGCGGTCTGTCGCTTACGCCGCCAATGACTTTCGTAAAGGCTGCAGCCGTGCGGAACATAAACGTCTTGCCATTCTTCATCGCACGTACCAGCGCAATGGCGAACACCTTCACGTCGATGTCGTCGACGGCATTGACGACGACCTTATTAAAGTCGCTTACGTTCATAAGCTGCTCCTCGATGTCTCCGATTTGCAGGGCGCGCAGGCTGTCTAGCGAGACGTACGTGGTGTCCGCAGCTTTGAATGCACCGCCGGACTTCTCTTCTACCCATCGGCCCAAATCGGACTCGGTATATCCGAAGGTGCGGTCACGAGCGAATTCCGTTTCGCCCGCAGGTACCAGTTCCTCGCCATATTGAACGTAATGGATGTTGTCGATCGTATAACGTCCGCCCGCTTTGAAGAAGGGCAGAATGACCTCGCCGTCAAACGGGATGCCGGAAGCCGCTTCCGTAGTCTGGCGTAGCGTCTCGGTCTCCAGCGGATAATGTCCCCGAAGCGTGGAATCGCCGCGGCTCACAATCAGATAAGGCTTGCCGCCAAGCTGTTTGGACGCCTCCGCCGCATGGCGGGCAATGTCGCGGTGAACCGTTTCCGTCTCGCTTGCGATGAGGCCGCGCGAGTTGGTCAGGATGAAGAACATCGATTCTTGCTCGCGAAAGCCTTGGAGCATCGTCTCCAGCGACCAATCCGTATACACGGAGATGCCATGTACCGTCTGAACGCCGGTCGGATCATCGTCCAGCACAATGATTTTCCGGTCGAAGCTTTGCAGCTCCGCTTCAAGCCATTCATTCACTTGCCTGCTGTCGACAGCAGGGAAGCGGTCAAATACGTCTCTCGCCAATCGGTTTCCAATATGCATAGGTTTCACACCTTTTTATTTATAGTTAGGGAGATTACAGCCCTGGCAGAATGCCGCTGAACAGGCTAAGCGCATAGACGGAAGCCAGCGCGGTCAGACCGGCGATGAAACCGCCGAGCGTCCATACTTTAAGCGTCTGCGGCACCGTCAGCTTGCCGAAGCGGTTCACGACCCAGAAGCCGGAGTCATTCGGCAGTGACAAGCCGATGCCGCCCGCACAGATTGCGAGGCCGAGCAGAATAGGCGATACGCCCAGATCGACAATAAGCGGTCCCATGATAGTAGACGTTGTCACCAGCGCCACCGTCGAAGAGCCGAGTGATGCCCGCAGGATTTGAGAGAAAATAAAGGCCAGCATGAGAACCGGAATGCTCCAGCTCTGCATCGTCGTAATCAGATAGTCGCCGATGCCGCTATGATTAATGACTGCGCCGAATGCGCCGCCCGCGCCCGTAATGAGTACGATCATGCCCGCCGTAGCGATTGCTTCGGAATACAGTTTGTTGTAATTGTCCGCAATGTAAGGCCGAAGGAAGATGATCGCCGCCAGAACGCTTATTAGCAGGGCGATGTTCTTGTCACCGATGAATCCGAAGAACGTCTCAATGGACGTGCCCGGAAACAGCATTTTGGAGAAGGTATTCGCTAGAATTAGCACGATCGGAAGCGCCAGCATGCCGAAGGACAATGCCGTGCTGATTTCTTTGCGCGAGCCTTCCTCGACTTTCACCTCTTCGATGTCCTCTGCTTTCACTTCGGTTTTCACACGTTTGCCGATGAACATGCCGTATACGAAGCCCCCGACAAGCGTAGCCGGAATAGCGCAGATTAATCCGTACAGAATGAACAGACCCAAATCCGAGCCCGTATTCTCAGCTACGATCATCGGGCCAGGCGTAGGCGCAATCATGTTATGAGAGGTAATGAGGCCGATGCCAAGCGCCGTGACGAACGTAATAATCGAAATCCCTGTGCGGGAGGCGAGACTCTTCAGTAATCCGCTCAGAATGACGAAGGCGGCGTCGAAAAAGACAGGAATCGATACGATAGTACCTGATACGGCAAGGCCTGCCGGGGATTTCTTGATGCCGAATATTTTCAGCAGCGCTTCGGCAATTTTCTCGATCGCGCCGGAAGCGCCAAGGAATTGGCCGAAGATAACGCCAAGACCGATCAAAATGCCAACCCCTGTTAGCGTATTGCCGAAGCCGGAGGTGACGATGCCAGGCACTTCCTTCAGCGGAATCCCGATGGCGATCGCCGTTCCGAAGGCGATAACAGTCAAAGCGAGAAACGGTTCAACCTTCCATTTGATAATGAGCAGGAAGAGAAAGGCTAATGCAATAACGAATGCAACAATGAGCATAGGTCCGGTTAACATAGGGCTTCCACCTTTTCGTCGTAGTGTTGTTGCTTATTTAGGATTCTTGCCGCCGACTTCCACATTCGCCAGCTTCTCGTAGTACTGAACGATGCCGCCGTGATCATGTGCTTGCTTGCCTTCATCCCGGAGCGTCTCGAATACATGGCGCACATGGGCTGTAAGCGGAAGCGGCACGTCATAGGCGTCAGCCGTCTCCATCACGTTCGTCAGGTCTTTCAAGTTAATGTCAACACGGCCGCCCGCCTTGAAATTGCGCTCCAGAATCATGGGAACCTTGGCATCAAGCACCGTGCTGCCTGCCAATCCGCCGCGGATCGCCTGGTAGAGCTTCTCGATATCGATGCCGGCTTTTGCCGCCAATACGAGCGCTTCGGACATAGCTGCTATGTTAACGTTTACAATGATCTGATTGGCCAGCTTCGCTGTGGAGCCGCTGCCGCTCGGGCCGACACGGACCACATCTTTGCCCATGCTAGTGAGAACGGGCAGTACGCGCTGGAAGGCCGCTTCATCTCCGCCTACCATAATGGATAAGGTGCCGTCAATCGCTTTGGGCTCGCCGCCGCTTACCGGCGCATCCAGCATGGAGATGCCTAGCGCCGCAAGGGCCTCGGCCACTTCCTTTGCCACGACGGGCGAGATGGAGCTCATATCGACTACGATAGTGCCTTCTTTGGCTCCATGGATAATGCCGTCCTCGCCAAGAACAACGCTCTTCACAATTGCATTATTAGGGAGCATCGTAATTATGACATCGCTTTCAATTGCAACGGCTTTAGGGGAAGCTCCTTGCACTGCACCCGCCTGTACCACGTCGGCAACGGCTTCCGTATTCAGATCGTACACCGTAAGGCTGTAACCTTTTTGAATCAAATTTTTGGCCATTGGTTTACCCATAATGCCAAGTCCAACGAAACCAATCTTCATGTTGGAACCTCCTATATCGTGTTGTTTAGTGATTTCGAAAGTTATTGTACACAAATATTTTTAAAATGTATACAAAAAATACGAAATGGATACAAAATAAATATTGGATTCCACTTTCAAAGGCGATTCGATAGCTTTATAATTTAGAGATAGTCTGTACCGAACCGCTATTTTTATGAGCAGCAAAGGAAGGTTAAATTCATGAGCAAGCAGGCGTTTCAAGCGGCATATGTGCATTGTTATGAGCTGATTAGGGATAAAATATTGAATGGAGAATTGCCGGGAGGAACAAAGCTGGTAGAGGAACGACTTGCGGAAGAACTCGGCGTCAGCCGAACGCCTGTCCGAGAGTCGATTCGGAAGCTGGAGCAGGAGGGCCTCATTCAGCGCAAGCGTGTCGTACAGCCCACAGTGGAGGATTTGCGCCATATTTTCGAGGTACGCATGCTTCTGGAGGGTTTCGCTGCGCGCTGCGCAGCATCTTATATGGACGAGGCGACTCAGGACAAGGTGCAGGAATGCATCACGATTGCGCACGAAGGCACGGTCGAGGTAACAATGAATGCGAACAAGCAGTTCCATGATCTGATCGTTCAGGCGAGCCGGAACCCGGAAATTATTAGTATTATTGATCGGATGCAATCCATCATCTATTTGTTCCGAAGAGCGGTGGTCTATTATAAACGCCCGTTCCTGATTGATGAGCACCAGCATATTCTGGATGCGATTCGCGCTCATGACGCAGCAACCGCAGAGAGACTGATGAAGGAACATCTACAGGCGGATTTGGATTTTTATTTGCATCTGGGAAAGCATTAGGCATGACAATAGAAGCCTCCGAGTGTCTCGGGGCTTCTTTCAATAGGCAGCGGGCAAGAAAGCTTGAGTCACTCAGGTGCTGCAGTCTATGTGTAAAAGGGATGGCAGGGGCGTGCTAGCCAGCCATGCGCTTCTTCTTATCTTCAGTGCATGTGCGCCCCCATTGGTTGCATTGGTTGAACATCGGGCATTTGCGGTATTGGACAAGAGCGTCGTCCAGCGCTTGGCTAGCTAGCAGTACGGACGGGTCGACGAAGGATTGGAACTCATCAAAGGTGTTTTCCATAATGACTCTGAGCTTCTCGATTTGATTCCTACATGGACAGTCCAAAGGGCTAATCCTCCTTTGAAAGTATAAAATTTCATGCGAAAGTATCATTTCTTATCTATAGTTTACAACAAATAGAGAAGAATGGCGATATGTGGAATAAAAAGTCGAAGAATGTTTTGTGAATTTCTGGATCGTATGTTATTTTGACGCTTGGTCCATGTCAATGATAGTATATACACAAATTACCAAATAATCCAATGGGGATTATGAAAAGGATAGAAGGGGCAAAGGGTAAGCAGAAGGAGAGTTCCGGCCCTGTGAGCATGAGGACTGGATGAGGCTTCCGACATCGATGGATGAAGGGTGGGGTTATGGAAAGACCAAGTTTGCGCTTTGATAAAAAGCGGACGCAGCCTTTGTTTTTATGCCGGTGGGGGTGCTGTATGGAGCAGGAGTCGCAAGGGCATTTTCGAATGTGTATATCGAGCGAAGGCAGGTCATATGAATCGGCAAAATATGGGGGCTGGACCGGCGCCGCAGCGTCGGGCCAGCCCCGTCCTTTAGGCATGAATGCTTGTATATCGGTTAGGCGGAATGGGGATGCCCAGATGCTCGCGAAGCGTGGCGCCTTCATATTCGGTGCGGAATAGTCCGCGCTTCTGCAAGATCGGAACGACCTGGTCGACGAAGACCTCCAGCCCGTCGGGCAGAGAAGGCGCCATCAGCATGAAGCCGTCGGCTGCTCCGCCGAGAAACCAGCGCTCAATGGTTTCGGCAATCTTCTCCGGCGTGCCGACCCAATCTTCGCCGCTGAATGCGCCGGTAAGCAAGGAGTACAGCTCCCGAAGCGTCGGATTCTCCCGCTCGATCACCGGCTGATGCTTGCGGTAATCCGACTTGGCGAGCTTAAGCTCGCCGAGCCCCAACTCATCGGCGCGCGCGTCCAGCGTATAGCCGGTAAAGTCGATATCTTTGAAATAATCGGAGAGGAAGCTGATGCCGGTATCTTCACTGATAAGCGATTCCAGCTGCTTCCGCTTCTCCGTCGCCTCCGCTTCCGTGCTGCCGATGATGGGGGAGAAGCCTTGCAGGATATGGACATGCTCCGGGTTGCGTCCGGCTTCCGCTACAATACGCTTATACGAACGGTAGAACTGCTCGGCATCCTCAAAGTTGTATTTGATTGAGAAGATGACTTCCGCAACTTGGGCAGAGAAGCTTTGGCCGGAATCCGAGGTGCCTGCCTGCACAAGGACGGGATGGCCTTGCGGGGAACGGCCGATATTGAGCGGACCCTCTACGGAGAAAAACTCGCCTTTATGCCGGATACGATACAGCTTCTCAGGATCGAAGAATACGCCGGACTCCTTATCGCGCACGAAGGCGTCGTCCTCCCAGGAGTCCCACAGCCCGCGCACGACTTGCAGAAATTCAGCCGCGCGCTTGTAGCGGAAGCTGTGCTCCAGATGCTCCTCGGCACCGAAGTTGCGGGCAGTATTGCCGGAGAGATCACGTGTTGTGACGATATTCCAGCCTGCTCGACCTTTGCTGATATGATCGACCGACATGAGCAGTCTTGCCAGATTGAACGGCTCGATATAGGAGGTGGACGCAGTGGCGACCAGGCCGATATGTGACGTAGCTCCGGCCAGAGCGGCGATGAGCGTAATGGGCTCGAAGCGGTTCAGAATGTTGGGATGGGACACTTCGTTAATGGCAAGGCTGTCGGCCAGGAAGGCGATATCGAACTTGCCGCGCTCGGCCGTCTGAGCCAACCGCTTGTAATAGTCGATGTCGATGCTGGAGCCGGGTTGTGCCCCCGGCAGCCGCCATGAGGCGGTATGCATGCCGGTCCCGACCAGATAAGCCGATAGTTTGATTTGACGATTCGCTGTCATGTTGTGCACTCCCCATATCCAATTAATCACATAAGATTTATTGGAAAATAATTTAACACGGTGCCAATTCTTGCGTCAATCCCCATTTTCAAATGATTGCTTGAAATAATCTTTTTTTGAAATGTTGACGAATCCGGGAAGCTGGCCTATACTGTGTTCATAAGTCCAACTAAATAGGTATGAATACTCAATATTATTCTACCGGATAACCGGGGATGCTGCTGATCGTTCAGTTGCATCTCCTTTTTTTGTTCACCCATTCATCATACGAGGAGAGTGTTGAACATGGCAGACGAGCAAAACTACCGTCCTGAGACACTGGCTGTCCACGGAGGACAAGAGCTTGATCCCGCTACCTTTGCAAGAGCGGTACCAATTTATCAGACGACATCTTATGGGTTTCGTGATACCGAGCACGCGGCGAACCTGTTCGGACTGAAGGAGTTCGGTCATATCTACACCCGCGTAGGCAATCCAACGACGGATGTATTCGAGCGAAGAGTCGCTGCCTTAGAAGGCGGCGCCGGGGCCTTGTCTACCGCATCGGGTCAAGCGGCAATCACGTATTCCATCTTCAACCTTGCAGGAACGGGGGACCATATCGTATCCTCGGCCAGCCTGTACGGGGGCACGTACAATCTGTTCGCCACGACCTTTCTGAAATTCGGCATTGACGTGACCTTTGTCGATCCGTCGGACCCTGAGAATTTCCGCAAAGCGATCCGCAGCAATACGAAAGCGATCTTCGCAGAAACGATCGGCAACCCAAAAGGGGATGTGCTGGATATCGAGACGATCGCTGAAGCGGCGCATGACAACGGCATTCCACTCATTGTGGATAACACGTTCCCGAGCCCTTATCTGCTTCAGCCAATCGCCCATGGCGCAGACATTGTCGTTCATTCCGCCACCAAATTTATTGGCGGTCACGGTACGTCGATCGGCGGGGTCATCGTAGACGGCGGCAAGTTCGACTGGGAAGCGAGCGGCAAGTTCCCGGGGCTGACGGAGCCTGATTCGAGCTATGAAGGCATTGTGTTTACAGAAGCGTTCAAGGAGCTGGCTTATATTACGAAAGCTAGAGTTCAACTGCTGAGAGATATCGGCGCGGTCTTGTCCCCATTCAACTCCTTCCTGCTGTTGCAAGGGTTAGAGACGCTGCATCTTAGACTGGAGCGTCATAGCGAGAACGCGCTGGCTGTAGCCCGGTATCTGGAAGACCATCCGGATGTTGAGTGGGTCAGCTATCCGGGGCTTGAGTCGCACGCTTCCTACGCCTTGGCGCAGAAATATTTGAAAAAAGGGCAGGGAGCGATTCTCGCATTCGGAATCAAGGGAGGCGTCGCAGCCGGCAAGCAGCTCATCCATGGCGTAAAACTATTCTCTCATCTGGCAAATGTCGGCGACTCCAAGTCGCTCATTATCCACCCGGCCAGCACGACGCACTTGCAGCTGTCGGAGCAGGAGCAACTGGCGGCAGGCGTTACGCCGGGACTAATCCGGCTGTCGATCGGAACGGAAGCGATTGAGGACATCATCGAAGATTTGAAACAGGCGATTGAGCTAAGCCAGCAAGTGCCGGCCAGCGAGGCCTGAGGGCAGGGTGGAGGCAGATATGCATGATTACAGTACAACAACTGAGCAAGAGCTATTCTACGGCAAAAGGAGCTGCGATACAGGCGCTTGACGGAATCGATCTGCATATCGACAGGGGAGATATTTTCGGCATTATCGGCTTCAGCGGCGCGGGCAAATCAACGCTCATCCGCTGCCTGAACCGGCTGGAGGAGCCGGATGCGGGCTCCATCCTCGTCGGCGGCAAGGATATTATGCTGCTGAAGGGGAAGGAGCTGCGGCAAGCGCGCCAGAAGATCGGCATGATCTTCCAGCAGTTCAACCTGCTGGACTCCCGCACGGTATACGGGAATGTCGCCTTCCCGCTGGAGGTGGCGGGGAAGAGCAAAGCCGAAATTCGCGATCGTGTGACCGACATCCTGGAGCTGGTGCAGCTGTCTGACAAAGCGGGCATGTACCCGTCGCAGCTGAGCGGAGGGCAGAAGCAGCGCGTCGGCATTGCCCGGGCGCTCGCCAACGACCCCGATGTGCTGCTCAGCGATGAGGCAACGTCGGCGCTTGACCCGGAGACGACGCATTCCATCCTGGAGCTGATGAAGGATATTAACCGCAAGCTGAAGCTGACGATTGTGCTCATTACGCATGAGCTGGATGTGCTGCAGCATATTTGCAACCGGATGGCGGTCATCGAAGGCGGTCGAATTGTAGAGACGGGTACGGTGGATAAATTTTTTATGCATCCCGAAAGCGCCACGTCAAAGCGGTTCGTCCATATTGTGCAAAACTATTACGCCAATCGGTTTTTGGTAGAGGGACAGGGTGCAGGCATATGAGGGATGATCTATTCGATTTGCTGTGGACCGGACTGCTGGAGACGCTGTATATGGTGTTCTGGTCGTCGCTGTTCGCCCTCGCGATTGGTCTGACGTTCGGCATTACGGTGGTCGTGACAGAACGGGGAGGCATTCTGCCGATTCCGATTCTGAACAAGGTGATCGGCTTCTTCATAAATACCGTTCGCTCCTTGCCATTTATCATTCTAATCGTCATTCTGCTGCCTGTATCGCGATTCATCGTCGGTACCTCGCTAGGTCCGAAAGCGGCGATCGTGGCATTGTCCATCGGTGCAGCTCCATTCCTGGCGCGAATTATCGAGAATTCGCTCAAAGAAGTTGCCGGGGGCAAGATCGAAGCAGCGAAGTCGGTCGGCGCATCCCCCGCCGTTATCATCTTTCGGGTGCTCATTCCCGAGGCATTGCCCGCGCTTGTGCGCGCAGCGACGATTGCCGTCATTGCGATTACGGAATTTACGGCAGTAGCCGGAGCGATCGGAGCGGGCGGGCTGGGCAGCCTGGCAATCCGATTCGGCTATCAGCGGTTCCGGGAGGATATTCTGCTTGCGACTGTACTCGTTATTATTGTGCTCGTTCAACTCATTCAATGGACGGGGGATTGGACGGCCCGAACCATCCAGCAGCGGCGGTTCAAACGGGAATAAGGCAATCCGATTCAGCCAAATCAATCCTATGATCCAATTCCAGCGCCCGCAGGAATCGATACATAGACAATGCAATCACATGAATCCAATTACAGGAAAGAAGGTCATGATTCCGATGAAACGTAAAAAAAACAAATCGATTACAGTAGCTGCTCTTATGCTGACTCTTGCCATCCTGGCGGCGGGCTGCTCATCGGGCAATAAGGAAAAGGGCAATGAGCCGGGGCCGTCGGAGGCAGCTGGCGGCAATACGGGAAGCGTGACGCTGAAGGTCGGCTCCGCAGCCGTGCCGCATGCCGAGATTTTGAATGAGGTGAAGGCGTCTTTGAAGGAGAAGGGTGTCGACCTTGAAGTGGTGGTATTCGACGATGAAGGGCAGCTGAATCCGGCGCTGCATGAGAAGCAGATCGATGCGAACTTCTTCCAGCACGTGCCTTACCTTGATTCGATCAAGGATGAGAAGGGTTATGATTTTGCCGTGACGACGAAGGTTCACGTGGAGCCGATCGGTTTCTACTCCGATAAGCTCAAGTCGAAGGATGAGATCAAGGAAGGCGCCAAAATCGGCATTCCGAACAACCCGTCCAATGAATACCGCGCGCTGGTGCTGCTTCAGGAGCAAGGTCTGATCAAGCTGCGCGATGATCTCACGACCTATGAGGCGACGCCGAAGGACATTGTCGACAATCCGCTTAAGTTGGAATTTATCGAAGCCGACTCCGCGACGCTGCCGCGTGCACTGCCGGATCTGGACGGCGCTATTATTAATACGAACTTGATTCTGGAAGCGAAGATTGATCCGGAGTCAGCTCTGTTCCGTGAAAATGCGAATTCTCCATATGCCAACATCATTGTTGTGCGCAAGGGTGACGAGAACCGCGAGGAAATCAAAAAGCTGCACGATGCGCTCACTTCGCCGGAGGTAAAGAAGTTCATTGAAGAGAAGTACGGCGTAGCTGTTGTACCGGCATTCTAATGGGCAATTAAGCCAGAACGAGCGACATTCTCTAAGTAAACAAGAAAAACCAAGTTAGAAACTTGCGGCAAAGCCGTCCTACTTGCGAGGGCGGCTTGCTCGCATCTATGCGATCAAACTTATGACTCAGGGAGGCTGCAAGATGGCTGTACGATTAAGCATTTTAGATCAAAGCCCTATTTATAAAGGAGATACGGGCTCGGAAGCGTTAAGGAGTACCGTGCGGCTGGCGCAGCGGGCAGAGCAGCTAGGCTACTACCGTTTCTGGGTATCGGAGCATCATGACTCCGCCCATGTAGCGGGATCGTCGCCGGAGGTGCTCATCTCGTATTTGCTGGCAAGCACGGAGCGGATTCGCGTAGGCTCAGGCGGCGTTATGCTCCAGCATTACAGCCCGTACAAGGTTGCGGAAAACTTCAACGTGCTGTCGTCGCTGGCGCCCGGCCGGGTCGATCTCGGCATCGGACGTTCGCCGGGCGGCTTGCCCAAGTCTGCGCAGGCGCTTCGGCAGAGCAATTACGGTACCTTGCCGGATTTGACGGAGAAGCTCGCGGAACTGGACCGCTACTTAACGGATTCCTTGGAGGAGAGCCATCCGCTGTACGGACTGAAGGCCACGCCGCTCCCGCTTATTCCCGCCGATCTCTTCATTCTCGGCACGTCGGTCGAAAGCGCGAAGCAAGCCGCACGCCTCGGATTGCCGTACGTATTCTCCTTGTTTATTACGGGCGATGAGGATGCAGCGGAAGAGGCTTTGAACGCTTATCGTGATGCCTTCACTTCGGTGCGCGGCTCGGAGCCGCTGCCGCTGGTGGCGTTATCGATTATTGCCGCGGATACGGAAGAGGAGGCTGCAGCGATTGCCAGCGAAGTGCAGCTGATTAAGATTCATCTGGCAAGCGGTCGCACGATCACGGTATCGACGCTGGAGCATGCGGAGCAATTCGAGAAGCAGTCGACGGAGCCGTATACGATCGAAGTGAAGCAGCCGCATATTACAAAAGGAACAGGAGAGTCGGTATGGCGCGAGCTGAAGCACAAGGCCGAGCGGCTGAATGTGCCGGAGCTGATCTTGCTTGCTCCGATTCGCCACCCGGAGAAGCGTATCCGCAGCTTCGAGCTGCTCATTGAAGCGGCACAAACAGCTTCTGAAGAGAAGGAGTCCGACCGAGCTATTCCTTAATTGGATATGAAAAGAACAAGGCGCAGCCAATAACGGCTGCGCCTTGTTCAGGCTGTCGAGAAAGTCCCCAGTTACTGGAACGTTGCTGCAGGCTACATCTTGCTCTCAACCGAAATAGGCTGTATTCGGTGTATCGCAAGAACGATATCGCCGTTATAAGTTAATCTATATCGATAAGTCGCTGCGGCGATTCAACGTAATAAAAGCATCGTTCCCTTTATGCGGGACGATGCTTTTTTGCGGAAATATGCGAGGAAATGATTCAAAAGGAGCTGTATATTATTCCGTAAATGAATCAATGACGTGGCAGCCTGCACCAATGGCAACAATGTTGTAGTTTGCGGCAGGTTTGTATTGGATGTTCATCTCAGGTAGGTTTGACATTCTTTTTTTAACTGCGTCGACCGCAGTATTGAAAAATACGGGATTCGGACCTAGCGCGCCTCCAATAATAACGGTGTCCGGCTGTGTGATGAGGGTCAAATTGAACAGACCAATGCCAAAATAATAGGCGGCGGTTCTTACAACGTGGCAAGTCAAAGGGTCTTCAAGCGTAAGCGCTTCTTGCATATGCTCGAATTCGAGATGCTCGATATTGTCTATAAGCTCAGTAAGCTTAGATGGTTGCCCTAACTTAATCTGACGCACGAGTTCGTGACGAATGGCTCGAACGCTGCTGAACGCCTCTAAACATCCATAGGCGCCGCAGGTGCATCTTGGACCATTCACATCTACGACCATATGGCCGAATGCATGATCGGATAGGACGGAATGCCGATTTTCGATTCCGAGTTTGGTTACAAATCCGCTCCGAATGCCAATGCTAGACATCGTGTAAAGGAGCCGTTCCCCCTGATCATGGTTGAATTTGCGGTATTCGCCCAGGGCTGCGAGATCTGCTCCGTTTTTCTCTATGATCCTGACTTGGAATCTTTCCTCCATGAATTGCACGATCCCGTTTACAGGACGATGACTGGTCGAACCAATTCCAATCCCAAGCAGCTTCTCTTGATCGATATGATGTTCCTGAATTAAGCTTTGAACGGATTCCAGGCAAAATGCTTGAATGGCTGCGGCACTTTCAGTTGATTGAAGTTTTTTCTTTATGACATCGATAATATCCAGCTCCAAATCAAGCAACGCAATCGTTATATACGAGAGTGAAATGTCGATGCCAATTACCGAATAGGCTTTCGCATTAATCCGATACATAAGCGGCTTTCGTCCCCCGCTGGAGAGTCCGTATCCGGACAACTGAATTAAATTCGCTTGAAGAAGCTCTTCTAATAAGCGAGAGCAAGTATTGGGCTTTAATTTGGATATTTCCACAACATCACTGACCGATACAGGTCCGAATTTATGAATAATCCGATACATGGTCTGCAAGTTCAAATTTTTGGGCGACATGGGTTGTGTAAATTGCTTAAGCAGAAGAATCACTTCCTATTCATTAGAAAAGAAAATTCATTCTCATTCTAGCTGAATCCTTATGGGGATACAAGAATGGAGAAAAATAGGAAAAAATAGTTTGATGAAGAATCCGTATACATACATTCAAAAACGAAATAAGTTACGAGTAAATATTGGGATACAAGCTTTTTATTAATTTAAAACACATACTTTTATTCAAATTCAAAAAAAGTTATGTACAAATAGGCTCAATCGCATTACAATGAAAGCAGTTACATGTAGCTGCAATAAAGGAGCATACTAAATGATGGGGTGAGTTTTTATGGGAATGAGAACTGAGTTGTCCAAAGAGGGAAAACTCGGGATATGGAAGGTATTGACTTGGTTGCTGGTGTTTGAATTTTTCTTTGTATTTAATAACAATGTATTCAATTTGATTTCCCCAAAGCTTGTTGATGAATTCAAAGTTGCCCCATCAACGGTGAGTCTCGTTATCTCAATGGGGACGCTGGCATTTGGAGTTTGCTCGATCGTTTATACGATATTAGCCGATCGCATCAGCATGCGGAGAATCTTGCTTGTCACTTGCGCCACATTTCCGATTATTTCGGTTCTCGGCGTATTCTCCGTCTATCATTTCACGCTATTAATTCTTTTCC
Organism: Paenibacillus sp. NPDC057967; assembly: GCF_042887015.1. Classification (NCBI taxonomy): domain Bacteria; kingdom Bacillati; phylum Bacillota; class Bacilli; order Caryophanales; family Paenibacillaceae; genus Paenibacillus; species Paenibacillus sp. NPDC057967. The sequence continues at coordinate 339,347 of NZ_JBHVQB010000003.1, read as the reverse complement.
GTGTTTTGTTCGGGATGTCGATTGCAGCACCGGTCGCACTAGCTGTCATTATTGCGCTTCGTTATTTCAACAAGCTTGAGGCGGCAAAGCTATTCGGATTTATCGGAGCCATTTTCCAACTGGGAGCGGCTTTCGGCAATGCGCTCGGCGGCTATATTACCGAGCACCTGAGCTGGAATTACATTTTCTTATTTTCATGTATTACGATATTCAGCATCCCAACTATTTACAGGCATATGCCACAGGAGAAAAGCCGGCAGCATTCTTTTGATTACGCAGGAGTTGTTATGCTGACGGGAGTCGTCACACTTATTATTCTTTTCTTTACCTTCAAAATGCAGTATCTCTGGATGTTGGGGGCAGCTATTGTACTTGGCTTCATTTTTGTGCTTTATTCCAATAAGAAAAAAGATCCATTTGTTGATCTGCGTGTGCTGGGTATTAAAGGGGTAAGTGGATCGCTTCTAGTTTGCTTAATTTTTTATATGACCCAAGCGGCGTTCCTGTTCATTTTCCCATTTATCGTGAGGGATACGTACGGCATGTCTCTGAGCGTAATCGGGATGTTCAATATGTTCACCAATATATTGGCGTTTGCGACAGGCATGTTCTCTGGACGAATTATTAAGGCCATCGGATATAGAAATATGGTGATCCTTGGAGGCGGTTTCATTTTTACCGGTCTATTGGTCGTTGCACTTTTTGTCGGATTTTCGGTAGTGCCTGTATTTATTGGACTTGGGGTTTTCAATATTGGCTATGTGCTGTTTTTCTCAGGATATTTATCGAACTACACGCAACTTTTGCCATCTCAATTTCATGGCGCGGGCGTTGGCATAGAGAAGCTGGTCGTGCAATTAGGATCTTCAATCGGAGCTGCCTTTATCGGGATGTTCTTCGGCGCTTCTTTCATGAGTAAGGCTCTGGTCGATTTCTCCGGTCGCGCGGAAGCCGCGCCATTCAGTAATATGTCAGTCATATTATTAGTTCTTATTGTAGCGGCGACGTCCATGTTCCTATTCATATTTAAGAAAAATGTCAAGCCTCAGGAGGCGTTGATTAAGCAGGCTTAGTGTAGAAAAGATTGTGAGAGGATGGAGGAACGACAACAATGTCAACTCAGCAACCCAATATTGTGTTTATACTGACGGATGATCAGGGACAATGGGCGCTTGGCTGCGCTGGAAATGATGAGATCAAGACGCCTAATTTGGATCGATTGGCGAGCGAAGGCATACGATTCGATCATTTTTTCTGCACCTCTCCCGTGTGCACTCCGGCAAGAGGTTCCATTCTTACTGGGAAAATCCCTTCTCAGCATGGCGTACATGATTTCGTGAGAGAGAATGATAACCCGCACTTGTCTTATTTGGACGGGCAAGTCGCGTATACTGATTTGTTAGCCGAGCAAGGGTATGTATGCGGTCTTAGCGGAAAGTGGGGGCTGTGTAATGACTATAAGCCGCAGAATGGATTTAGCCACTGGTACACCTATCTGTATGACGGCGGGCATTACAACAACCCGATGATGGTGCGAAACGGGGAAGTGATTAAAGAATCGGGATATTTAACCGATTTGATCACACAAGATGCAATGGGATTTATCGAGGAGCAGTCCGAGCGGAAGAACCCGTTCTATATAAGTGTTCATTATACGGCGCCGCATCACTTGTGGATTGGAGAGCATCCGCAGAAATATGTTGACCTGTATAACGAATGCCAATTTCACTCTTGTCCACAGGAACCTATGCATCCAGATTACCTGTCTCTGTCTAATCCCGCGAATGTATTCGAAGAGGCCAGGGAGAATCTTAAGGGATACTTCGCAGCGGTTACAGCGATGGATTATAACGTAGGGCTGTTGCTGGACAAGCTTGAGCATCTTGGGTTGCGAGAGAATACGTTAATTTGCTTTATGAGCGATAACGGATTTAGCTGCGGTCAACATGGTATATGGGGCAAGGGTAATGCAACCTACCCGCAAAATATGTACGACAATTCTGTTAAAGTACCGGCTATATTCAGTCATCCTGGTCGTATTAGGCAAGGCGAAGTGAGCTCTGCGTTGCTTAGTCAATATGATGTGATGCCGACATTGCTCGAGTATGTAGGCATATCTTATCAATCGAATACAGATTTGCCGGGGCGAAGCTTCTGTTCGTTGCTGGATGGCATAGAAGGTCAGGAAGAAGGTCACATCGTTGTCTATGATGAATATGGTCCTGTGCGCATGATTCGTTCGTACCAATATAAGTATATTCATCGGTATCCTTACGGCCCTTTTGCATTCTTCGATTTAGAGCGTGATCCAGAGGAGCGCAACAACTTGTATGAGGAACCGGCTTATGCGGATCTCGTTCAGGAGATGAGGAATCAACTCGAGCAATGGTTCGTGAAGTACGCTGATCCGCAGATGGATGGAGCGCGAATGCCTGTTACCGGTACCGGACAGAGCAACCTTGCGGGACCGAATGTGACCGGAATTGCTGCCTTTAATCAAGAGGGCCGGCTGCATATGGAGAAGTTGAAGCAGCGGCAATAAACATGAAAGTATGCGGAATAGGAAATCAATCAATTAAATTAGGAATTTGAAAGGTGAAGAGCTAAATATGTCCAACAT